>URCX01000077.1 GCA_900546465.1 uncultured Bacteroidota bacterium
CGGAATAAATGCAATGTAACAAAGCATGAAAGAGACACAAGACAAAGTAAATTCCCGACAGACAAGGAGTATTGTTTTTTAATTCGATATATTCATACTGTTTCATACCATGTCGAGATTGATTGCAAAGAAACGATTTCGTGAACTCGGAGTTCGAGGCATTGAAAGAGAATGTCTTGCTTCAAATCCCCGAGCTCAACGGCGGAAAGGCAGGAACGTTCGGGCTCAAAGCCGCTCGGGAGTGTTTGCGAATAGAGACAGGCAAGCTGCCTGAGGGAGTCTGTAGCGTCATGCTCGGCAATGCGGCAAGGAAACCGACAGCCGGGTAATTCCGAAAGACTGTAAAACACTTTGAGAAAGCCGCAGGCAACAATGCCTGCGGCTTTCTTCGTTTCTATTGTTTAGAAAAGAAATGAACCCGAACAGTCAAAAGAATGCTGTAAGTTGAATGCTCCTTAATATGTCATTTGTGTGAGAATTTACCAATCTTTTATTGGAAGGTATATGCTTTTGCTTTGTTTTGAAAAGTGTCATGCGAGGTGAAATTTTGTCAGAACCGCGTAGCTATCGAGTGCTTTTATATGCAAATTCGTCAGTCTTTGCTTTTCGGCTCGTTTTTTGCAGGGGTATTGTACAAAAACGAACAAGAATTATGGAAACAAGGAATGGAAAATTAGAAAATTTGAACAGATTTGCCCATAACCTTATCGATAAGGCAAGGGAAGGCAAATTGGATCCGGTGATAGGACGAGACGAGGAAATAAGGAGAGTCTTGCAGATACTGTCCCGTAGAACGAAGAACAATCCTGTGTTGGTCGGTGAACCCGGAGTGGGAAAAACGGCTATCGTAGAGGGATTGGCTCGAAGGATTTTGAAGAAAGATGTTCCCGAAAACTTGAAAGACAAACAGATTTACACCTTGGATATGGGTGCTTTGATTGCAGGTGCCAAGTATAAGGGAGAATTTGAGGAGCGTTTGAAAGGTGTGGTTAACGAGGTGGTCGAATCCCAAGGGGATATAATCCTTTTCATAGATGAAATTCATACTTTGGTCGGAGCCGGCGGAGGAGATGGAGCAATGGACGCAGCCAATATCTTGAAGCCTGCCTTGGCAAGAGGGGAATTGAGGGCTATCGGAGCAACAACTCTTAATGAGTATCAGAAGTATTTTGAAAAGGATAAAGCCTTGGAGCGTAGGTTTCAAATGGTTTTGGTAGATGAGCCGAGTGTTGCCGATACCATAAGTATATTGAGAGGCTTGAAAGAGCGTTATGAGGTTCACCATCATGTGAGGATAAAGGATAGTGCCATAGTTGCGGCAGCTCAAATGTCGGCAAGGTATATTACAAACCGTTTCTTGCCGGACAAAGCAATAGACCTTATAGATGAAGCAGCTGCAAAGCTACGTATGGAGATAGATTCTTCTCCGGAGGAATTGGACGAGTTGGAGAGACGTTTGATGCAGCTTGAAATCGAGCGTGCAGCCATAAAGAAAGAGAAGGATACGAAGAAAGAAAACGAACTTTCTGCGGAAATAGATAAATTAAAGAAAGAAAGAGACGAGTTACATGCACGTTGGGAGGCAGAGAAGAAGTATGTTGAAGCCATACAGGAGGAGGTAAAGAAAATCGAACGCTATAAATTTGAAGCCGAACAAGCGGAGAGAGCGGGTGATTACGGAAAAGTTGCCGAGTTACGCTATGGCAAGATAAAGACCGCAGAAACCGATTTGGAGAATTATAAGACCAAATTGAAGAGCATGCAGACCAACGGAGCCTTGATAACGGAGGAGGTTGATGATAACCATATTGCCGAAGTGGTTTCGCGATGGACTGGTATCCCTGTGGCAAAGATGATGCAGAGTGAGAAAGATAAGCTATTGCACTTGGAAGACGAATTGAAGAAAAGGGTCGTCGGCCAGGAGGAAGCCATAGAGGCAGTAGCCAATGCGATAAGAAGAAGTCGTAGCGGCTTGGCTGATGAAAACAGACCGATAGGTTCGTTCGCATTCTTAGGCAGTACCGGTGTCGGAAAGACCGAATTGGCAAAGGCTTTGGCGGAATTGCTGTTCGACAAAGAAGACCTTATGGTAAGGATAGACATGAGCGAGTATCAGGAAAGGCATACCGTCTCTCGGTTGATAGGAGCGCCTCCGGGATATGTAGGTTATGAGGAAAGCGGACAGTTGACCGAAGCCGTAAGAAGGAAACCATATTCGATAGTATTGTTGGACGAGATAGAGAAAGCACACCCCGATGTTTTCAATATATTGTTACAAGTATTGGAGGACGGCAGATTGACCGATAATAAGGGCAGAGTGGTGGATTTCAAGAATACAATAATAATAATGACTTCCAACATAGGTTCGGAGATATTGCAACACGCCATAAGCGAACACGGCAATGATTTCTCTTCCGAGTGGAACAAAGCAAAGACCTCTGTATTGGAGTTATTGAAGAAGACAATCCGTCCGGAATTACTTAACCGTATAGACGAGATTGTAGTATTCAAACCATTGCAAAAGGAAGAAGTAAGAGAGATTGTCAAATTACAGTTGTCTCGTTTGCAGAAACGTTTGAAAGAAAAAAATGTCGAACTCCAATGCACCGAAGAAAGCATGGACTACTTGGCAGAAAAAGGCTATCAACCCGACTTGGGAGCAAGACCGATAAAGAGAGCCATTCAGCGGTATGTCATAGACAAATTGTCGGTCTTTATGATAGAAGGCAACATGCCGGAGAACAGCAAGGTGGAAATGTTCTTATCCGGCGGCGAATTGCAGTTCCGCTTCTTGAACGAGAAGAAGTAAAGCCTTACAACTTGGTCAGACCATACGGATTAAGGGAGACATACAGTCATAATAAGAATGTATGCCTCCTTTTTTTATTTTGATTGCAGGCATGCGGACAAGAAAAAACTCTATCGGAAGATCACGGAAATTAAAACGCCGAAAGAAAAAATTAGAACGGCGAAAGAATTTTCCCAAACGCCGTTTCCGTAAAATGAATCGGCGTTTCAGTGTAGCGAAACGGCCTTATGTTTTTACAGTATGCCTATCGGATATGTCTGAACGGGTGCAAAAAGGCGGTAAAATACCCGTGTTCGGATTTTTTCGTACCTTTGCAGTCTGTATAACTAATAACGAAGTATATGAGTTTGAAAATCGCAGTGTTGGCAAAGCAAGTGCCTGATACTCGTAACGTGGGTAAAGATGCAATGACGGAAGAGGGTACGGTAAATCGTGCTGCCTTGCCGGCTATTTTTAATCCCGAAGATTTGAATGCTTTGGAGATGGCTTTATATATAAAGGATATTGTTCCTCAAACCGAGGTGTATGTTTTGACAATGGGACCGGTGAGAGCCGCAGAGATAATTCGTCAATCCTTATACCGCGGAGCTGATGGCGGTTTTGTAATCTCCGATCGCAAGGTTGCCGGCAGTGATACTTTGGCGACTTCTTACACCATCAGTCAGGGTGTAAAGAAACTCGGCAAGGTCGATTTGGTTTTTGCAGGACGTCAAGCCATTGATGGTGATACGGCTCAGGTCGGACCGCAAACGGCTGAGAAGTTGAATATGCCGCAGATTACATACGCCGAAGAGGTGATATGTGCAGATGAAAAGAAAATACGTATAAAGAGACGTTTGGAACGCGGAGTGGAAGAGGTGGAATGTGCTTATCCTTGTTTGATAACGGTGGGTGCTTCTGCACCGGACTGCCGTTTTCCTATCGCAAAACAACTGATGAAATATAAGAATGCTTTGACGGAAGCCGAAGCTGCCGAAATGAAAAAGGATTGCAGCGATATGTTTGCCAAGAAACCGTATTTGAAAATCGGTCTTTGGAGTGCTGCGGACATAGAAGCGGAGGATAATCGTCTCGGATTGAGCGGTTCTCCTACAAAGGTTAAGAAAATAGATAATGTTGTCCTTACTGCAAAAGAAAGCATAGAGGTCGAACCAACGGATGAGGGTTTGGATAATTTAGTCAAGGATTTGATTGCTTCACACATCATCGGTTAGTTATCAGTGTTTAACAATAAAGAATATCAGAGATGAACAACATATTTGTATATTGCGAGCTTACGGAAGAACGTACCATTGCCGATGTGAGCTTGGAACTTTTGAGCAAAGCGAGAAAATTGGCAGATAATCTGCAATGCCAAGTTGAAGCAATAGTGATAGGCGAGTCTGCGGAAAACCTTGAAAAGACCTTGTATCCGTACGGTGTGGATATAATAAACTATGCAAAAGACGAGAGATTATTCCCTTACACTACTTTACCTCATTTTGCGATTGTAACCAAACTTTTGAAAGAAAAAGAGGCTCAGATATGCCTTTTCGGAGCAACTTGCATAGGCAGGGACTTGGCACCGAGAGTATCCTCTTACCTTAAATGCGGATTGACAGCAGACTGCACAAGTTTGGAAATAGGTTCTCATGAAGACAAAAAGGCAGGCAAGGTTTATGATAAACTCCTATATCAAATACGTCCGGCTTTCGGAGGTAATATAGTGGCGACGATAGTCAACCCCGATACTCGTCCGCAAATGGCGACGGTCAGAGAAGGTGTCATGAAGAAAGAAATACACGATGCCTCTTACAAAGGAGAGTTGCAAATCTTGGACGTGGCGAAATATGTCAGTGAAAGCGATTTCTGTGTAAAGATTTTGGCAAGAGAAATCGAGGAGCAGAAAATCAATATAAAGAATGCACAAATCGTTGTCATAGGAGGATACGGCATGGCAAACGGAAAGGACGGATTTAAGTTGATACATGAACTTGCCGATGTGCTTGGCGGAGAAGTGGGAGCAACAAGGGCTGCTGTCGATGCAGGTATGACGGAACATGAACGTCAGGTCGGACAAACGGGAGTAACCATTCGTCCCAAGCTATGTATAGCCTGCGGAGTATCGGGTGCAGTTCAACACCGCGCAGGTATGGAACAATCTGCCAAGATTATTTCCATAAACACCGATTCCAATGCTCCGATAAACGCCATTGCCGATTACAAGATTATTGGTGATGCTTTTGAAATCCTTCCAAAGCTTATAAAGCACTATAAGGACAATACCAAATAATCATATTTGTAAACATAAGAACAGATTGAATCATGGGTAATTTTTTCACAGATAACGAAAGATTGAAGTTTCATCTTCATCACGATTTGATGCAGGAAATCATTCGCTTGAAGGAGAGAGACTATGCAGATAAAGACAAATACGATTTCGCACCGGAGAACTTTGAAGATGCTTTGGACTCATACGAAAAAGTATTGGAGATAATAGGCGAAATAACTGCCGATGTATTGGCAGAAAACGCAAAGGACGTTGATGCAGAAGGCCCCAAAATAGAGGACAATGCCATTATATATGCCAAAGGCACTCAAAAAAATCACGAGGCTTTGAAGAATGCAGGTTTGTACGGCATGAGTCTTCCTCGTCAGTACGGAGGATTGAATTTCTCTTATGTTCCTTACGTAATGGCGGCTGAAATCGTATCACGCGGAGACTGTGGCTTTGCCAATATATGGGGGTTGCAGGATTGTGCGGAAACGATATATGAGTTCGGTTCGGAAGAAATAAAAAACGAATACCTTCCAAGAATAAACAAAGGTGCCACCTGCTCTATGGATTTGACCGAACCGGATGCGGGAAGCGACCTTCAAGCGGTACGCTTGAAAGCAAGCTATGATGAGAAAGCCGGAGTTTGGCGATTGAACGGAGTGAAGCGTTTCATCACAAACGGAGATGCCGACATCAAATTGGTACTTGCGAGAAGCGAGGAGGGTACAACAGACGGCAGAGGATTGAGTTACTTTGTTTATGACAGAGCAAACAAAGCCGTAACAGTAAGAAGAATAGAAAATAAGCTCGGAATAAAAGGTTCTCCTACCGCAGAATTGGTATTCAATAACGCACCTGCACAAATAGTAGGCGACAGAAAGCTCGGTTTGATAAAGTATGTGATGAGTCTTATGAACGGAGCAAGGCTCGGAGTGGGAGCTCAATCCGTCGGATTGGCGGAAGCAGCATACAGAGAAGCTGTTAAGTATGCTCATGAAAGAGAACAGTTCGGTAAACCGATAGCAGACTTTGCTCAAGTCTATGAAATGCTTGGCAATATGAGAGCAAAGACCGATGCAATCAGAACATTGCTTTACGAAACGGCTCGTCAGGTCGATATGTCCAAGTCTTTGGATGCCATTTCTCGCGAAAGAAAAGTAACGCCTGAGGAAAAGCAGTTATTCAAATCTTATTTGAGATTGGCTGATGCCTTGACTCCTATGTTGAAATTGTTCTCTTCGGAATATGCAAACCAAATTGCATACGACTGTATCCAAGTTCATGGCGGCAGCGGCTTCATGAAAGATTATGCTTGCGAGAGATTGTACAGAGATGCAAGGATTTTGACGATTTACGAAGGTACTTCACAGTTGCAGGTTGTTGCAGCAATCAAGGGTGTAAGCTCGGGAGTGTATGCAAACAGAATAAAAGAATACGAAGCTATTGAGGTCTCAGGCGAATTGGCAGAAATGAGAAAGACGCTCATTGCTTTGAGAGAACGTTACGAAGCAACAGTGGAAAAAGCCAAGGAATTGGGTACGGCAAGTGAAGCATTCGATTTCCTTTCAAGACGATTGGTTGAAATGGCAGGTTATCTTATCATGAGCAATCTCCTTATCAATGACGCACAAAAGGAAGCCGGTTTCACGCAATCGGCTCGCATAATGACCAAATTGGCACAAAGCGAAATTGAGAAAGCGGCATGTTACATAGAGAACTTCAATCCCGATATATTGCAAGACTACAAGGCTTGTTTATAACGAAGTGAGTTTTTCATACGTTTTATTTTAGTTTGACAGCGGTGGAGAGCAATCTCCGCCGTGTTTTATATCCGAAAGTCTCTTCTCTAGGAAAAGATAAAGCTGCAATATATCCGAAATGAACAGCAGGAACAAAATCATCATCGATACATACCATTCCCCTTGCGGCGAACTCTTGCTCGGTTCTTACGAGGGAAAGCTATGCCTTTGTGATTGGAATACACCCGAACGTAAGGAGAAAACAGGCAAGCGAATAAAGACAGGACTTGATGCCGAATACATGCAAGGTACATCGGAGATATTACAAGTCGTAAAGAATATGCTTGATGAGTATTTCGCAGGAGAATGCAGGACGTTTGACATACCATTGCTTTTTGTCGGCACAGTTTTTCAGAAACAAGTATGGGAAACCTTGCTTCGCATACCTTACGGCAGCAGTTTGTCATATCAAGTTTTGGCAGCAAGCATAGGTAAGCCGAAAGCAGTACGGGCAGTAGCCGCAGCGAACGGAGCAAATGCCATATCAATCATCGTGCCATGCCATAGGGTGATAAGCACCGATGGAAGTCTCACCGGATATGCAGGAGGCTTGCAAGCCAAAAAATTCTTGCTCGATCTGGAAAGAGGAAATAAGCATTTCATATTAAGGTGAGCTCGAGTAAATCGAGAATAACGAGAACTTATAGCCATTCTATAAAAAAGGGGAGCCGCATGGCTCCCCTTGAAGTGTTTACCGATTGTCTGCTTATTCGACTATCAGCTTTTGTGTGTTTACTTTGTTGCCGCTTACGATGCGGATGTAATATACGCCGCTTGCATAGTTGCTTGTGTTGAGTTCATAGGTTTCAACGCCTGCCTGAATATCGTCCGTCAGGATTATTCTGCCTTGTAGGTCGCTGATGATTACTTTGGCGGTGGTTGTCAAGCCTGTCAAACTCAATGTAGCCTTATCCTTTGCAGGGTTAGGGTATATCATCGCTTTGATTGCACCGCTTTCTGCATCTGCCAAGCCTGATGTTGCAAGGGTTGTGAAGCTCATTATCTGACCCTCAACCGTGCCGCTTGCTGTTGTAGCAAATGCTTTGTACTCGTATGCAGTCTCTGCCGTCAGATTGCTAAGCGTTGCGGTAATGTTCTCACCTGTTGCTGCTACTGTTGTCCACTCTGTCGCAGAGCTTGCTTTGTACATAAAGCCTTGTGCTGTGATTGCTTCACTGCCTGCAGTGATTGTTCCGTTCAAGGTTGCAGCTTCATGATTTATCTCTGTGGCTGCAAGAGTTACAACAGTTGGCGGAGTTACTACAACAGGTGCTTCAAGGGTTGTGAAGTTTATTATCTGACCCTCGACCGTGCCGCTCACTGTTGTAGCAAATGCTTTGTACTCGTATGCAGTCTCTGCTGTCAGGTTGTTAACGGTAGCCGATAGGTTTGTTCCTGTTGCGGCTATCGTTGTCCATTCTGCTGCGGAGCTTGCTTTGTACATAAAGCCTTGGGCTGTGATTGCTTCACTTCCTGCCGTGATTGTACCGTTCAAGGTTGCTCCATTATCTGTGATGTTGCTTGCTGCAAGAGTTGTAACTTGTGGTGTTACAATTTGTGCTTCTGTTGTGGTGAAGTTAGTGCTTACCCATGGGGATTGACTGCTTTCGCATACCGCTCTTACTTCAACGGTGTAGGCAGTGCCTGCCGTCAAGCCTGTCAATGTCTTGCTTGTTGCAGTTACGGTCTCAGGTGTACCTCCGTTCAAGCGTACTTCATAGCTGCTTGCCGTTCCGTTCCAGCTTACATCTGCCGATGTTTGAGTGATATTGCTTGCTGTAAGTGCAGTCGGAGCATCGCAAGGTTCAGGAATATTGCCGGCTTCAACTATAGATAAGTTGTCGATTATCGCTCCCGGTTGGTTCCCATCGCTATTATCATTTACCCATACGAAGACTAATTTCTTCAATGTATTAGGCTCGTTAGCTATGGTGGCACTCATATTTTGAGTTCCTGTCAACATGTTAACGGTGTAATTTGTCGCAGAAGCTGCATTACTCATGATTACATTTGTCGAATATGAAGTATCAGCATAATAAGTCCAGGAAGTTGAAGCTTCATATACAGTATCCGCAGGAACCCAAAAGACTTTCAAAAAGTCATAATATTCTTCTCCTACTATTGTCAAATCGAAACTGATGGTCAAAGAATCGCTTGTGCCGGTTTGGAAGAGCTTTTCTGCAACTACAACAGAATACGCGTCTATATCATAGTCTGCTGTCGTGCCTCCATCTGAGGAGATGAACAAGGAACCGCTATGTCCGGCAGGGGAAGTGAATGAACCCACATGCCATTTGTTGGTGCAGGTTCCGTTTTTCAATGTCCAGCCATTGCCTCCCGAGGCTTCAAAGTCGCAACTGTAAGGCAGAGGAGTAGGAGTAGCTATAATGGATATATTGTCGATTATCGCTCCGGGTTGAGTTCCGATACTGTGGTCATTTACCCATACGAATACCAACTTCTTTAATGTATTCGGTTCATTTGCTATGGTAACACTC
>URCX01000078.1 GCA_900546465.1 uncultured Bacteroidota bacterium
CCCTTGGCTTGAAGTGCTTGCAAGTAATCATAACTCTCCGGAGAGAAAGGCAACTGGTGGGCAATCAGCAGGTCGATTTGCGTATTGGTCAACTTGTTTCGCTCTGAGAACAGTTGCGTTTCCACATTATAATTCTTATTCTTGGAAATACTTTGCTTTATTGCGGAAATATCGGGATGCGGAACGGCAGCCAAAAGAACTATGTTTTGACGGGAATCCAATATCTCGACAAAAAATTCTCTCACATTGTTCGCTCTATTTGCTTCGTTTTCGCATTCGGCAAGTTTAAGCGTAAATTTATGAACGCCGGCTTTGGAACAAGATGTTTTGAAAGGCAGGGTCAGAGAATATTTGTCTCCATTTATGGAAATAGGTTTTGAAAACAATACTTTGTCTTCATGAAACAGTTGCAATGTTGTGCTTTGTCCGTCTGCTTTAAGTGCCTTGACCGTTATTTCCATGGGAAACTCATCGTCCATATATGCTATCTTGTTGCAACGAACATTGCTTATGGCGAGGTCTCTCCTCCGAGTGGTATCTCCAAGTGCCAAAGTAAAAATCGGAATGTCTGTTTGCTCGCAGAAATTCAACGGATTGGCTCCTGTGGTGTTTATTCCGTCGGTGGCAAGTACTATTGCCGAGAGGTTTTGTCCCGAATGTTCATAACGTATCTCCTCCAAGCATTTTGCAATGTCCGTTTGCGTCCCGTTGAATCGGAATGGATTCTTATCTTTCTCCGTATCGACTTCCTCGCTTTGCGTAGAAAATCTTCTAATCCTCACATCGAAATGCTTTTTCAGCTTTTCGCCGAATTTCAACAACTCTTTCGTATAATCGGAACGATAATAAAGAGAATCCTTTGTGAGAACAAGTGATGAGGAATTGTCTTGTGCAATGACCACTATCGGTTTTTCGCTTCTATGAACAGAGGTCTTAATTACCGGAGAAAGCAGAAGAAACAATATTAGAAGTAAAGACAGAAAACGAAAAACGGCAAGAGTGTTCCTCTGTTTTGCCGAGTATGTCGTATTCTTGTTGAAAAAGTATGCAAAATAGGTGATTGCCGCAGCGAAAAGCAATATTGGAAGAAGCCAAAGTAAGGAATATTCCGTGAACATGGTATCAATTTATATGGCGTTCCTTTTTGATTTTATCGTATGCGTTGTTTATTTCCTTGAACTTCTCGTTGGCTGCCCGTTGTGCATCTTCTCCAAGATTGGCAACCTTATCAGGGTGATATTTTATGCACATCCGCTTGTAGGCTTTCTTTATTTCCTCATCGGCAGCGTTCTTATCCACCTGCAAAATCACGTATGCGGAATCCGTTACCTCGAAATACATTGCCTCAATGCTCCGATAGTCCGCAGTAGATAAGCCTATAAGGTTGGCAATACGTTCGATCAAATCTCTTTCGTTTCGAGAGCATTCCGTGTCCGCAACAGCTATGCCGAAAAGATAGTGAAGCAGTTGCAGTTTGGTTGCATACGGGAAAGCGATACGTATCTTCTCGCAAGCCTGATAAACATCTATGTTCTTATCCAAGAGTTGGCGGAGAATGTCCAGCTTGTTTTGTAAATTCTCTTTGCCGAAGTTTTTAGCGAAGAAATCTTTCACAAAGTTCAATTCGCTTTTCATAACCCTTCCATCTGCCTTCATTACAGCGGCTGTCAATATCAGCAAACCCATAACGAAGTCTCCGTGCTGCTCTCCTTCGACATACTCTTTCTTAACCATTTTCTCCAAAAGCGAACCGACCGCAAAGCCGATTACACCTCCGAATATGCCGCCTCCGAAAGCAACACCCAAAATTCCTCCTATCCATTTGAATAAACCCATCTCCTTATTATTTCTATGTAAACGCCCTGCAAAGATAGTCTTTTTCGACGAAAGAGAAGAAAATCGGCTGTTTAAGAATACAATATTTCTCAGAATTTGACTTTATACGAAAATGCCGCAGGTAATGCCCGTTGCTTTATTCTTCTCTTAGAAGAATATGATGATGTTCTCCTATTGTACTCTGTCGGAACCTCTGAGAAAACACATATAATTACAGAGGCAAAGATTGTTACAGTATTTCCGTTGCTTACATATAAAGATTTGTTCGGCAAGACTGCCCAAGCATAACTTTCTTCCGCACTATTCTCTTATTCCTATGCAATTCAAAAATATAAAGTCCGTTCAATACTGCATAAATAGACCTTTGCTTATAGAACTGTAAGGAAGCGGAAAAAACAAATGTCGGAAAAAATTATCGGAAAAAGGATAAGGAAAGAAGTGTATCGGCATTGCAATGCGGCTTCATGCCGATTTTTTCATACCTTTGCATAAAATCAAAATGCGATGAACGGTATTTACTTTGAGACAGACCGATTGTATGATGTGATATGCGAGAACTTCAAATTGTTATGTGTAGTATCTCGTTTCGGAATAGACTGTGGTTTCGGGGATAAGACGATAGAACAAATTTGTGATGAGAGGGAAATAGATTGCAATACCTTTCTTGCTGTCGTAAATTTCCATACGGAGGCTCGGCAATACTCATTGCCTGCGGTCAGACTGTCGCTCAAATGTCTTTGCGACTATCTCCAAAACAGCCATGCTTATTATCTTAGTTTTATTCTGCCTTCCATAAGACGCAAACTTCTTGAAGCTCTCGGCTCTCTTACAAACAACGAAGCGGCTTTCATGATTATACGGTTTTATGACGAGTACTGTGTTTTCGTTCGCAAACACATGGAACGGGAAGAGAAAGAGGTGTTTCCATACGTGGATTCTCTTTTGCAAGGAAAAAGAAGGGGACAGATAAGTCTTGAAATGGCTCTTATGCACCGCTCGCCTTTGGAAAATAAATTGGCGGATTTGAAGAAGCTTATCATCAAATTCTACAACGGACAAACGGATAGAACGCTTTTAAGTTCGGTTCTTTATGATATATTCCTGTTTGAGGAAGATCTTATGTGCCATTGCAAAATGGAAACCATATTATTCGTTGAAGAAGTGAAGCGATTAGAGGAAAGAAACCTAAAAAATCCTGCAACGAATGAAGCAAATAGAGCAAAAGAATCAGAGGGCTTGAGCGAGAGAGAGAAAGAGGTGATTTGTTGTGTGGTTCAAGGTATGAGCAACAAAGCGATTGCGGATAAGTTGTTCATATCCGTGAATACTGTAACCACGCACAGAAGGAACATAGCAAGGAAAACGGATATACATTCTTCGGCAGCTCTTACGCTATATGCAATAATGAACGGGCTTATAACCATGGAGGAAATCAATTTGAAGAATGCCATGAATGCTCCACGTTAAGTCTGCATTTCTTCCTGCTAATCTTGCAACAAAACTTTATTTGAAAAATATAATAACCGCATTTGACCTCCTTAGAACAAATGCGGTTTGTTTGAATATCGGAAAGGACAAATCAAGTCTGCATTAAATTTTGCGGAAAATAATTTGGAGGGAAAAGAAAATATACTTACCTTTGCTATCATGAAATAATCTTATTACAAACTTAAATACGGAGCAAATATGAAGATTTATCACACATCTGAAATCAAGAACATTGCCCTCTTGGGCGGAGCAAAATCCGGCAAAACGACTTTGGCGGAAAGCATGGCTTTTGAGGGAAAAGCCATAAGCAGAAGAGGTGTTGTTGAAGATGGCAACACGGTATCGGATTATAGGGAAATAGAAATCGAAAGGAAGGGTTCGGTGGTTTCAAGTCTTATGTATGCCGAATACAACAACAAAAAGATTAACATCATTGACGCACCCGGTTACTCGGATTACCAAGGAGAGGTGGTTGCAGCCCTGAATGTCGCAGAGACAGCGGTGGTTGTAATAAATTCTCAAATAGGTGTGGAAGTGGGAACGGAGATTGCGTTCCGTCATACGTCGGCAATGGCAATTCCTTTGATGTTCGCAATGAATCAACTCGACCATGAGAAAGCGGACTTCGAGGAACAAATCAAAGAATTGAAAGACTTCTTCGGTGAGAAGATAACAATAGTACAGTATCCGGTCAATCAGGGAACGGGCTTCGATTGTTTCATCGATTTGATAATGCAAAAGATGTACAAATACCCTAAGGGCGACGGCAATCCTGAGATTTCACCTATACCGGACAGCGAAAAGGAGAAAGCGGAGCAACTCAGGTTGGCTTTGGTGGAGAATGCGGCTTCCGGTTCGGACGATTTGATGGAAAAATACTTTGATAACGGAGATTTGGCAATAGATGAGGTAAGACGTGGTTTGAGATTGGGTATGGCCGCAAGGAATGTGTTCCCCGTTTTGTGCGTATCGGCAAAAGAGAACATAGGTGTAAGCAGATTATTGGAGTTTATAACTTTCAATGTGCCGTCTCCGACAGAGGCTCTTCACACAAAAACACTCGTTTCGGGCGAAAAAATAAAATATGACGAGGCTTTGCCTACAACTCTCTTCGTTTTCAAGACCGCAAACGAAGCTCATGTGGGAAATATCGCTTATATGAAGGTGATGAACGGTGAGTTGACAGAAGGAATGGACGTTATAAATTCGGACAATGAGGGAAAAGAAAGAATATCGCAGGTTTTCGTCAACTCGGGCAAGAACAGAGAAAAGATAAACAAGGCTTCGGCAGGAGATATTGTCTCTACGATGAAGTTGAAAGACGTAAAAACGAACGCAACTCTCACTTCGGCAAAGAATATGGGCGACCGCTTAAACCCTATCAAGTTCCCTGAACCTATATATAGCACAGCAATAAAAGCTGTTGAGGTTTCCGATGAGGAGAAACTCGGCATTGCCTTAAACGAATACGCTTCCAATGATTGTTCTTTAAGGGTCGAGGTGAACAAGGAGTTGAAACAGACTATTGTGAAAGGAATGGGAGAATACCATATCAATACATTGAAATGGTATTTGGATAATGTGTATAAGATTTCCACCGAATTGTCTGCACCGAAAATCCCTTACAGAGAGACCATAACCAAAAGTGCGGAGGCTTCTTACCGACATAAGAAACAATCCGGCGGAGCCGGTCAGTTCGCTGAGGTTTCTCTTATGATAGAACCATATTACGAGGGAATGCAGCAGCAAAAGAAATACCCTATACGTAATACCGAGGAGGTGGCTTTGGCATGGGGCGGAAAATTAGTGTTCAATAACTGCATAGTAGGAGGAGCTATTGACGCAAGGTTCATGCCTGCCATATTAAAAGGTATAATGGAAAAAATGGAAGAGGGACCGTTGACGGGTTCATACGCAAGAGACATAGTTGTAAATGTCTTTGATGGTAAGATGCACCCTGTCGATAGTAACGAATTGGCGTTCAAACTTGCGGGACGTAATGCTTTCAAGGACGCTTTCCGCAACGCAGCTCCCAAAATACTCGAACCTATATATGATATGGAAATTCTTGTCCCTTCGGAACTGATGGGCGGTGTGATGACGGATTTACAGACACGTCGTGCGATAGTTACAGGCATGGATGCAGAGGGAATGAACACCGTAATACGTGCAAAAGTTCCTTTGGCAGAAATGTACCGCTACTCCACAGCATTATCCTCCGTCACTTCGGGCAGAGGTATTTATTCCATGCAGTTTGCCGAATACGAAGCAGTGCCTTCGGACGTTCAAACCAAGTTGCTGAAGACTTACGAAGACGAGACGAAAGACGAGGAATAAGTCTCACAAAAATAAAACGGCGTTTCGTCAACAACGAAACGCCGAAATAATTTCATAGAACGCCGTTTTATTGAATTAAAACGGCGTTTCCTTAATGCCTTGAAAGACAATACTGTTTTGAAAACCTGTTTTCGTCTTGTAAAAAAGAAAATCAATGATTGCGATGTTTTTCCTCTACTTGTTTTGCAGTATTGCAATTTTTTCGTACCTTTGCCACCTTAAACGTATAGTGGATTTAATTGGAAATAAACGAGAATACATTATGAAAAGCAGAAAGTTACTCTTAAGTTTAGCAGTTTTCTTTCTTGTCGGAGCTTTTGCACCGATGAAAGCGTCCCCTGTTGTGGCAACAGACGGGGAAAACGACGAGCCTGAGGCAAAAGGCTGGGTGTCCATAGGACCTGATAATGTTGCCGGACGTGTTCGCGCCATCGTCTTTGATAAATTCAATGACGGTGTTATGTATGCAGGAAGCGTCGGAGGCGGTTTGTTTGTCAGCGTAAACGGCGGCAACAACTGGAGAGAAATAGATTTCTCCAACGGTCAATGTTTTGCTGTTTCCTCTATAGCCCAAGGTGAAGACGGAACAATTTATGTGGGAACGGGAGAAGGTTTCTATCAAGAGTTGTTCATAGGTCAAAATAACCGTAAATCAGGACTTCCGGGAAACGGTGTGTATAAGGTTACGACGGGAAATGCCCAATGGGCAGCCAACCTTACAAGCGATGAAGAAAAGTACGCATACGTTGCAAACAATTTCGCTTCTGAACTTATCCCCGGCACACAACCTGCAACAAGATACGATTTGACAAACGATTTCAGTTTTGTAAATGACTTGGCTTGGGCAAACGGTAAATTGTATATTGCAACCAAGTACGGCGGTTTGAAAATCTGGGACGGCAACAACCTTACGGCTGCAAGTATAGACGGAGCGACTGCTGTGAACGTTACAGATATTAAAGTAAACAGAGAAGGAAAAATCGCGATAGCATATAACCAAGGAACCAGTTTTGCAGTTGCAAGACTTTCCAATGAGCAAGGAACGGAATTCAGTCCTATTACATTCTCAACACAAGGAAATGAAGAAGCATTCGGAAGAATAGAACTTGCATTCGGAATAAAGAACAACAACGTTCTCTATGCTTTGGTAGCAACTGCAAACAATGGAAGCCTCAAGGGAGTTTACAAGGTAGATCTTACTTCCGACAATGTGAGATTCGGAAACAAGATGACTTCAAACACAATGAACCTCGGATATAACATGGACGAAGCAATGTCCATAGCCATAAACGATATGGAGCAAGAATACATCTATATAGCAGGAAATACTTTGCAAAGATTGTTTGATGCAAACGGAGCCGATGTGTTCTATTCAGAAACACAAACTTCTCCTTATGCAACATTGACTTCCGGAAGCTATGTTGCACCAAATATTCACAGCATATTATTCAAGGAAAACCCTCAAACAGCCGAGGATTCCACCAGAATATATTTGTCAACCGATGCAGGAATATTTGTATATGCTTTGGATGCAACACAATCTCGCTCATGGAGACCGGCAAACAAAGGATTGGTTTCCGCACAATACTATAATGTAGCAGTAGGTGCAGATGGTTCCGTAATGGGAGCGGCACAAAGCAACGCTATCAACTATATCGCAGCCCCATCTGTCGAAAAGCAAAAATCTGCAGACATCGTTTGGTCACCAAACAGCAAAGGATTTGAAGATTTCAGCGAAGATATGTCCGTTTGGGAAGAGAAAAACGATTTTGCAAATTTCGCCTATAATATAGAAGCAAAAACCGGAGCCAATGCTGTCAGCTCGGCAGTACACAGAACAAAGCCAAATATACGTAAACCTTTCGTTTTGTTAAGACCTTACAACTCCTTAACAAGAACATATAGCAACGATAATGACTATGAAGAAGTAAATTCTCAGACATGGCAGTTTGGACAAGGTCATAAAGGAGGAAAAAGTGGTTTGATGCTAAAAGAAATGTCCGGATATGGAAGTGGTGCAAGATTTATCTCCCCTATGACATTGTGGGAAACATTTAATGCACCTGATGCTTCAAGAGATTCGGTTGACTTTACTTTCGTTGTTACTTCAAGCAATGATGCAATGGGAGCAACCAGAATATTCAGAGGAGATTCGGTAATCAGATTTGTGGCAGGCGAACCTTTGAAAGAAGGAGATAAAGTTCTTGTTGAAAGCAACAGTTTGGAGTATCCGTTCTTCTATACCTTGACAGCTGACAGATTTGGTGCAACAGGTGGCGTCTTGGATTTTGCTCCTATTGAAGATACCACTATCAAGGTTCCTAACCCTATACAATCGAGATTATTTATTGGAACTTCAAAGGGAGTATATGTTTGCAAGGAAATAATGAACTTCAAAAAAGTAAATACAGAAAGAAGTTCATCTCTTTCCTCAGAGCTTATTTGGGTGTCATTGTATGACCTTGCTACACGCGATGCTAATTATGCTTATCTCAATCCGGTCAGAGCGGTTGCTGCTTCTTCTGATGGAGATGCATTATTGATTGCTGTCGAACACACAAGTTCTAATACAAGTGATTTGATAAGGATTAGCGGAATAAACAATATATTATCCAATAATGAGGTATATAGTAATACGTCCACTAATCACAAGAGTTTTACTTGCGATACTTTGGCTACGTTTAACAGATTTATCTCTTCGATAGCTTACGAACCCGGTTCATCAGATGTTGCTTATATTACGTTCTCCGGATTTGACAATACTGCAAATGTAAAGAAAATAAGCAATGTGTCAGGTGATGTTGCAAATATTCAAACAGCAGACTTGCTTGTCGGAGAAGAAGACAGCCCTGCTTATACCATACTTTTGGACGCTTTCTCAACCAAAGCATACGTTGGAACCGACAGAGGACTTTACGAAACAAGCAATCGTAATGCCTCAACTCCTTCTTGGAGTAAAGTAGCCGGCATTCCAAACGTTCCAATCTATGATTTGTATCAACAAACCACAAATTTGCCAACCCTTACTTACACTACGTATCTAAGCAATAACGCAACAGAAAACGTATTCGAGGGAACAAAATATTCCGGAGCTATTTATGCGGCTTCATACGGTAAGGGTCTATTCATGAACAGAGATAATTTGCAAACTCCGCAAGATCCGGTAAATGTAGGTCTCGATGAAGTGAAAGTTAACGGTGAAGCAAGCATAAATCTTTACCCTAACCCTGCTGCAAACAGCACTACATTGAATTATAACTTGGAAGTGGCTTCCAAGGTCATTATGAATATCTATGATATGAACGGACGATTGATTTCTACCTTGGATAAAGGAACTCAGTCTGCCGGAAGCCATTCTCAAATTATAGATTTGCATTCAATGGATAAGGGAGTTTATATGATACAAATGCTGACAAAAGGAAGCGTTAAGACAGTTAAGCTCGTAGTTCAGTAAAACATATACAAAACACAATGTCTTAGAGGAGGACTTCGGTTCTCCTCTTTTTGTTTCGCCTGATTTGTCGAATTGAAAGTAAACTTTGTCGTACTCCTCAGGCATTCGGTTCTTATTTTGTGAGTAATTTTGCAGAATGAAATA
>URCX01000079.1 GCA_900546465.1 uncultured Bacteroidota bacterium
CTTCGTTTTACAACAAATGGTATCCGAGCGGCTGGAACTTTCACACCATATACTCCAATTCCATCGGTCAGGGTGAAGTTGGAGTTATCCCTCTTCAAATGGCGAACTTTGCTGCTTTGGTAGCCAATCGGGGTTGGTATATTTCGCCGCATCTTATCAGAAGTTTCGGAGATGAAAACAAAAGACAGAAATTTATAAAGTATTCTCATAAACATTACAGTCTTATAGCCTCTTCGTATTGGGATTTGGCAGTGGAAGGTATGTGGGGAGTTGTTCATGAAGGAGGCGGAACTGCAAGGCGGGCAAGGATAGATGATATAGCAGTATGCGGCAAGACCGGAACCGCAGAGAATATTGGAGAAGACCACTCGGTTTTTATTTGCTTTGCACCGATGAACAAGCCAAAGATAGCAGTGGCTGTTTACATAGAGAACGCAAGAGGAGGCGGAGGAACATGGGCAGCACCTATTGCAAGCCTTATAATAGAAAAGTATCTGAAAGGAGAGGTCGAACGAAAAGATATGGAGAAAACATATATGGAAACAAATCCTTGCCAATCTCTTCCTTTGGTACGTAAAATAAAACCGAAGAAAGTACACAAGCATAACTAAGAAATCAAAAGTTTGAGAGATGGATAGAAGGAATAAGAATTTGATACATAATCTCGATTGGACGGTTATAGGGATTTATATGCTTTTGATTTTCTTCGGTTGGTTGAATATCTATGCAGCAGTCTATGACGGTAACCATAGCAGTATATTCGACTTCTCTTGCAGATACGGAAAACAAATCCTTTGGATAGGAGCAGCCTTATTGATAGCCTTGTTCGTACTAATACTCGACCCTAAGTTCTTTACACAAACAGCTTATGTGATTTACGGGATTTTTATCTTCATGCTGATAGCCGTTCTGGTTATCGGCTCAGAAACGAAAGGAGCGAAATCATGGTTCGGAGTCGGCGATTTCGGTATTCAACCTTCCGAATTTGCAAAAGGAGCAACAGCATTGGCTTTGTCAAAAACTTTATCGTCCATAAATGCAGACTTTAAACAATGGAAAACCAAACTGTCGGCAATCATAATCATAGCCATACCGATGCTACTTGTACTACTGCAAAACGATACAGGTTCGGCATTAGTCTTTTTCAGTTTTCTACTACCCTTGTTCAGAGAAGGATTATCGAGTTACGTACTTATCTTCGGAGCAGTATGTATCTTGCTATTCATTGCCGCATTACTTATAAACCAATATATATTGATAGGAATATTATTTGTTCTCTGCATTGGGACATGGCTCTTTGTGAAGAGAAAATCTCACAAAACAAAAATATGGCTTTTCCTCGGCATCTTCATAATTTCGTCATTGATAGTTTTTGCTGTTGATATAGTTTTTGAAAAAGGCTTGGAACAACACCAAAAAGACAGAATAGAAGTCTTATTGGGAAAGAAACAAGATTTGAAAGGAGTAGGCTACAATGTCAATCAAAGTAAGATCGCAATAGGCAGCGGAGGCTTTCTTGGTAAAGGCTTTTTGGAAGGCACACAAACCAAATACAATTTTGTACCGGAACAGGACACAGACTTCATTTACTGCACAATAGGCGAGGAATGGGGCTTCGTTGGCAGTGCAATAACACTTTTCTTGTTTGTATTCCTATGTGTCAGACTCGTTAAAATGGCAGAAAGACAACGAAGTAAATTCGCAAGAATATACGGATACAGCGTAGCAAGCATTATCTTCTTCCACTATTTCATAAACATCGGTATGACCATAGGCATATTACCCGTAATAGGCATACCGCTACCTTTCATAAGTTACGGAGGTTCTTCCCTTTGGGCATTCACCCTACTATTGTTCATCTTCATCAGACAAGACGCTTCACGCATGGAATTGATTTGATATTATTCCTACCCTCTGAAATTTTCGTCCTATTTGAACATGAATTGACCGGATAAAAACAAAGAAAAACGACACAGACAAGACCGAGTAAGCAGATAAAAACACCCTCTGAGAAGATAAAGAACAAAAGCCTTTCTCAAATCCCCACCTTTCTCTTCATTCAATCCCCGATTTCTTACCTTCCCAATCCGCTTTCTCCTACTTCTCTTTTCTGGAAATATAGTTTCTTTGAAGTTCTAGCCTTTCTATATTTTATAGAAACCCTATAATTTCTAGTTATTCTATAACTTCTATACCCATTAGGACTTCTAATTCATCTGGAAAATCAGGTCTTTTCGGACTTCTACGAAGTCCTTTTCCCGCTTCACATTCTTTATAAACTCTCTATTCGATCAAATGTTTTGAAATTAGGAATTTCAATATTATAAACTCCATCGCTTGCGTGAGAATCGGCAGGATTTGGAAGTTAAGTAAAGCATAGCAATCAGTGATTTCTGCCTTTGAAATCTCAAAACGCTGATTTCATACTCCGAAAACTTTATTTTCACACCCAAGTCTTCGGTTTTACATATCGAAATCTTAGTTTTTGTGCAAAAAGTCCCGCGTTTCGAGATTCCGGGACCCGAAACGCGAAGAAATCAAATCTCTCAAAGCCAAAAACAGCCTGAAAGATGAGGAAATAGCGTAGGTGGTAGCGTAGAATAAGGAGTTTGGAGAGAGGAGGTAGCGGATTTGTAGTGGAGAGTGGGAAATATGTGCTGAGAAAGTAGGTTCTTAATGTGAGAAAATAGCGGAAGTCGAGTGAGGAAATGGAAGAAATGACGTTGCAAAAGTAGCGGAAGTAGGGCGGAAAAGGGGAAGGCAAACTTTGGAAAAGGAGGAGATGCTATGGGAGAAGAAATCTGTCTTTGGTTCTACTGTTTTCGGTATTCGTTTATGTTACAGGAAATTCTTATCTTTGCAGACGGAAACAAAAAAACAGTGATATGGAAAATGAAAACTTCAAACTTGCAGGACAAAAAGGTCGTAATGCTACTTTGACGATGCCGGCTTTGATGCCTAAGGTTTACATTTGGATGACATTGGCTTTGTTAATCACAGGCTTTACGGCTTTTGTGGTTGCGACAAATGCTGCTTTGCAGTCTGCAATCTTCGGAAATTCATTGGTGTTTTGGGGATTGATTATAGCTGAATTGGCTTTAGTGTGGGCGGTTTCGGCAAGAATAGAGAAGCTTTCCTTGGTAAATGCAACTCTTTTGTTCGTTCTATACTCGGTAATCAATGGTGCGACGCTCTCTGTCATCTTTTTGTCGTACGCTGCTGCCGATATTGCAACTGCATTCTTCGTTACTGCCGGTACTTTCGCTGCAATGACGCTCGTAGGTTTGACTACGAAGCGGGATTTAAGCGGTGTGGGCGGTCTATGCTTTATGTGCCTTATCGGATTGCTTATTGCAACGGTGGTAAACCTCTTTTTACAAAGCGGAACCTTGGGTATGATTATCAGTTACGTAGGTGTGTTGGTCTTTGTCGGTCTTACGGCTTATGACACCAATAAAATCAAGAACGCCTTGCAGCAAAATGAAGCGGGGAATGAAGAGACTGCTGCCAAAATAGCTTTGATAGGTGCCTTGGCATTATACCTTGACTTCATCAATATCTTTCTTTACTTGCTGAGAATCTTCGGAAACAGGGATTAAAAAGCTCTTTGATTGAAATAAAATCGGGTATTTCTGCAAAGGTGGCGGCAAAATTTGATACCTTTGCAGGAATTTCAGGTTTTGTATCGCAGATGCCGAGCTTCGAAATCATATAAACACAGGGAGGAAATGCAGTTTGCACAGGTCGTAGGACAGATTCGATTAAAGAATTCTTTGATTGAGGCGGTGAGAGAGAAGAGGGTGCCGCATGCACAGCTCTTTTCCGGAGCCCAAGGCAGTGGAACTTTCGCCTTAGCTTTGGCTTATGCACAATTTATCAGTTGTACAAATCGCCGATACTATGAAAATGCAGGCGAAAACGAACTTCACGGAGACTCATGTGGCAAATGTCCTTCTTGTTTGAAGTATTCCAAACTCTCACATCCGGATTTGCATTTCATATTCCCCAATACAACAACTAAAAAGGTCGATAAAAACAATGAATCTGCTCTTTTTATGGAGGACTTTCGGGCATTTGCATTGGAAAAAGACGGTTACATAGACATAAATTCCTGGTTGGAATATTTGAAAGTGGACAATAAGCAGGGCGAAATCAATGTACGCGATGCCGCAAGTATAGTTCGTGAGTTGACAATGACCACATACGAGTCGCCATATAAGATAATGATAATATGGAATGCAGATCGGCTTCGCCACGATGTCGCTCCCAAACTCTTAAAGATACTTGAAGAACCTTACGATGGCACAATCTTCCTACTGATTACCGAAAACACAGAAGCAATACTGCCGACTATATTGTCGAGAACACAGTTGGTGAAAGTACTTCCCACAGATGAAACCGATATTGAGCGTTTCCTTATCGAGAAAAAGCAGTTTGAGCCTGAAAAAGCTGCAATCACAGCAGCAAACGCCGAGGGTGATGTAATAAAAGCCTTGCAATATGAGGCAGAAACGAAGAAAGAATATACGAGTTTTTTCATTCAGTGGACAAGAGCGGCTTTTCAATACAGGAGCAAAGCCTCTGAAATATCCATTTTGGTGGAGCAGATTGCCAAAACCGGCAGAGAAAGCCAGAAAGACTTCCTTTCCCATGCCTCGAAGCTTTTTGGTGAATGCCTGATGTGCAGTATGGGCGTTCCAATTAAAGCAAGCTGCTTCGGAAACGAGAATATAGAATTTCGGAATAAGTTTTCCAAGTTCGTAAACAGCAATAACATAACAGCAATCTTCAAATTATTGGAACAGGCTCGCTATCACATCAGCCGAAACGCCAATTCCAAAATACTGTTCTTCGATTTAAGCCTGCAAATAGGCATACAATTGAACCGAAAATAAGAAAAGGTCATACTTAAAGACACAATATAATAAGACAGATGATAGAAAACACAAGCGAAAATACAGAAAAAGAACCAAGCAAACAGCCTGAGCAAACCACACAAACAATTTCTACTATAGCGCAATCGGGTCGTAAGATAATCGAACAAGAAGATAAGGACGAAATTCTTGCGAATTTGGAACAATTCACTCACCCTTATTTCGATGAAGACTTTGATATGGGCAGAACAAATTATGAACCTAATGTGCTGCTTTCGCGAGCCTGCTGCCAAAAACCGGAATGTTACAAACCCATAAGCACGATGGAGCGTGATAGTTGCTCCAAATTGAATGTACATAATTGGTTAGAGAACATACATACGCCTTCAAACGATAACGAATTTAATATTGTGGAGGTCAGATTCAAAAATTCGAGAAAGGATTTCTATCGACTGCCTGAAGGATTTGAGATTTGTGAAGGAGATATAGTTGCAGTGGAAGGCACACCCGGTCATGATATAGGAATAGTAAGCCTGAAAGGAGAGTTGTGTCGCATCCAGATGAAGAAGAAAAAGGTGGAGGACAATGATAATATCAAGAAACTCTACCGCAGAGCTAAGCTTACGGACATAGAAAAGTGGTTGCAGTCCATAAAAAAGGAAGACAAGATGATTTTTGAGACCAGACGCTTAGCAGATAGACTTGATTTGAAGATGAAAGTGAATGATGTGGAATTTCAAGGCGACGGAACCAAAGCCATATTCTATTATACAGCAGATGACAGAGTGGATTTCCGTCAACTAATCAAGTCTTTGGCAGAGGAGTTTCGCATAAGAGTGGAGATGAAACAAATAGGAGCAAGGCAGGAAGCCGGTCGTCTCGGCGGCATAGGCACGTGCGGAAGAGAATTATGTTGCAGTACATGGCTCAATTCCTTTCACTCCGTATCCACTTCGGTAGCCAAAACACAGCAACTCTTCCCCAATCCGCAGAAACTTGCAGGGCAATGCGGCAAGCTCAAATGCTGTTTGAACTATGAATATGACGTTTATGTAGATGCCTTGAAATCTTTTCCGGAACAAGGAATCGTATTGGAAACCAAGAAAGGTAAGGCAATATATCATAAAACCGATGTCTTTAAACGTCTGATGTGGTATTCCTATCAAAATTCTCCTGAATTGATACCCCTATCGGTCAACTCTGTAAAAAAGATAATTCAAGACAATAAGCGGAATATACAGCCTGAGGATATAGAATCTTTTGCCGAAAAGCATAATGGTAACAAATCCGACATACAGAAATGAAACCTAAAATCGCCGTTTCCTTAAAATTCAAACAGCATTCCGAAGGATTGAAGCATTGTTTTTTACTTCTGCTTTTCTTCTGCCTTTTTGCATCATGCAACAGCAATGTTGTATATGACGAAAACAAAACCATAGATTCCAAATCGTGGAAAGCAGATGACAAAATCTTTTATGAGTTTGATGTAAAGAACACTTCAAGCAAATATAAGATGGCTCTTAATGTGCGAAACACTACAGACTATCCCTATAACAATATTTACTTCTTCATGAAAACCATATTGCCTGATGGGAGCATTACGAGAACAGACACAATAGAATGTTATCTTGCCTATCCTGATGGGACTTGGAAAGGAAAGGGCAGTTTCAATGTGAAAGATAACCGCTTTTGGATAGCGAAAAATGTGGAGTTTAAGCAGAAAGGCAGATATGTATTCGAGATATATCAGGCGACAAGCGATAGCTCTCTTATCGGAATAAGAGACATAGGTTTGCACATAGAATATCAGGATTAAGCAAAACAAGAAAGCAGAAAACAAATGCAGAATAAGAAACCCTTAAAAAAACAACAGCAGAATAGCGACAACAAAAGGTACGTCAAGATCATGTGGGTAAGTTACCTTTGCGTTCTATTCCTGATAGCAATCTTTTTTACAATGTTATCTTTCGGTTGGTTGGGATTTATGCCGACTTTTGAAGAATTGGAAAACCCCAAAGCCAATCTTGCCACTGAGGTATATGCCGACTCGGGAGAGTTGTTGGGTTATATCGGAATACAGAATCGTTCCAATGTAAACTACAAAGACATCTCTCAAAATATGATAAACGCCCTCATCGCGACAGAAGACGCAAGATTTAGAGAACATTCCGGAATAGATGCCCGTTCTTTATTCAGGGTTTTGACCAAAACGATACTGGGAGGTCGCAAAAGTTCGGGTGGAGGAAGCACACTGACGCAGCAATTAGCTAAAAATCTTTTCCCGAGAGAGAAAAAGTCTGCTTTCGGCACGGTTTATGCCAAGCTGAAAGAGTGGATAGTTGCAATCAAATTGGAGAGAAATTACTCCAAAGATGAAATCCTTTCCATGTATCTCAACACTGTGGATTACGGAAGCAATGCTTTCGGAATCAAAGCAGCCTCCCATACTTTCTTTACCAAGCTTCCTTCGGAATTAGAAGTAGAAGAAGCAGCCGTATTAGTCGGATTGCTGAAAGCTCCGACAACATACAATCCTGTAAGAAATCCGGAAAATGCCTTGAAAAGACGAAACACCGTATTATCTCAAATGGAAAAGTACGGCTATCTTACTTCCGAAGAATTGGAAACCAAGTCCGCCCGACCTATACAACTCAAATACAATCCGCAAGCTCATGACGAAGGTATAGCAACCTATTTTCGCGAAATGCTTCGCAATTATATGAAAGATTGGTGCAAAACCCACTACAAACCGAACGGCGACCAATACGATGTACACAAAGACGGATTGAGGATATACACCACAATCAATTATCAAATGCAGAAGAATGCCGAAGAGGCAGTGAAAGAACATTTCAAATATCTGCAAAACGAGTTTTTCAAACATACAAAAGGCTATCGTGATGCACCGTTTACAGGAATAAGTAAAGCAGATATAGAAAAATACTACCTGCAAGCAATGAAAAATTCCGACCGTTACAGAGCCTTGAAAGAAGAAGGCCTGAACGATAAAGAGATAAAAGCCGACTTCGAGCAAAAAACAAAGATGAGAGTCTTCACTTGGAACGGCGATAAAGACACAGTAATGTCTCCATGGGACAGTTTGCGATACTATAAACACTTTCTGAATACCGGAATGGTCAGCATAGAACCGCAAACCGGACACATAAAAGTCTATGTCGGCGGAATAAATTACAAACACTTCAAGTTCGACAATGCAAAGCTCGGTCGCCGTCAGGTTGGCTCTACATTCAAACCTTACGTCTATGCCGCAGCAATGAAAGACAGCGATTTGTCTCCATGCTTTGAAATTTCCAACACTCCCGTAACCTTTGAAGATTACGATAACTGGACACCGAAAAACTCAAACAAAGCAAGAGAAGGAGAAATGGTCTCTTTGAAATGGGCATTGGCAAATTCAGTGAACTTTATTTCGGCAGCATTGATAAAAGATTACACCACACCGCAATCCGTCATCAACCTCGTCAAGCAAATGGGTATAACCACACCTATGCCTGCCGTTCCTTCCATCTGCCTTGGCACAGCCGATCTCTCGGTCATGGAGATGGCAGAAGCAATGGCAACATTCGCCAATAAAGGAGTGCATAAAGAACCTATCTTCATAACGAAAATATGCGATAACAAAGGTATGGTTTTGGAGGTATTCAACACAAAAAGCAATGCCGCCTTAGATGAAGAGACCGCATACTTGGTTTTGGAACTTATGAAAGGCGTTGTCGATAGCGGAACCGGAGCAAGACTGAGATATAAATACGGACTACGCAGCACCATAGCCGGAAAAACCGGAACAACCGACAATAATTCCGACGGTTGGTTCATAGGCATAAATCCTAAGCTCGCAACAGCCGTATGGGTAGGCGGAGAACTCCGCAGTATCCACTTCCGCAGCACCGCCTTAGGCCAAGGAGCCTCCATGGCACTTCCTGTCTATGGACTGTTTATGCAGAAGTGTGAGAAAAATCCCAAACTTAATTTCTACAAAGGCGACTTTGATCGTCCACCTTCTCTGGAAATCGATGTGGATTGCCGCAACTACATACAAGAACTGCAACAAGGCACAGTCAGCGACGAATATACCAAAGACTGGTAAGCCGCTTTTTACCGCAACAGCAAACATTATGAAATCATAATGCCGATTCCATATGCGAATCAGCGACTCTCTATAAGCGATAAATCCTTTCAGCTTGTGTTGTATTCAAAAAGAAAGAGGATACGTTGTTGTGGCGTATCCTCTTTTTGTGTTGTTTTATCGGCTTACTCGACTATCAACTTCTTCGTCGTGCTGCCTATCATGATGGTATAAACACCTTTTGGCAAATCGCCGAGGTCTATTC
>URCX01000080.1 GCA_900546465.1 uncultured Bacteroidota bacterium
GTCGAGTATGAGTATGTCTGCGTTCCTCAGTATGGCTCTTGCTATGGCGAGGCGTTGTTTTTGACCTCCGGAAAGGGTGCAGCCGCCTTCTCCTATGATGGTATCGTAGCCCTTTTCGAGTTTTTCAATGAACTCATCGGCTTTGGCAGCTTTGGCAGCGGCTTTTATGTCCTCTATGCTGCAGTCCGGATTGGCGAATGCGAGGTTGTTTGCCACGGTGTCGTTGAAAAGTATGGTGTCTTGTGAGACAACGGCAATATGTCTTCGCACTTCGTTTTCGCTTAACTTGCTTATGGGTACTCTGTTGAAGTAGATTTCTCCTTCGCTTGGGGTGCGGAATTTCATCAAAAGGTCTATCAGTGTGCTTTTTCCAGCTCCGCTCGGTCCGACTATGGCAAGGGGTTCACCCTTTCGGATAGGTATGTTAATGCATTGCAATACCGGTGTTTGAGAATAGGCGAAAGAGACGCCTTTAATGCGTATTGCTTTGATTTTTTTCTCGATTTTGCGTTCTGTTTCCATGTTTTCGGATTTGTTTTCTGCCAAAAGGATTTCCATCATTCGGTCTTCGGAGGCTTTGCCTTTGCGAATATTGTACAGCGATGTGGTGAAATCTTTTGCGGGTTTTATGATAAGGGAAAATATTATCAGATATACGATAAACATTTCGGCACTCATCTTGGGCGGAAGGGAGATGATTTGGCTTGTTCCCAAGAGAAGTATGCCTATAACCATGCAGTTGCCGAAAAATTCGCTTTGAGGGGAGGCGAGATCCACTCTTCTGTAAATGCTTGTCCGCAGACGGGTGTATGCGTTGTTGAATTCGGAGAAGCCTTTGTTCATGAATTCTATTGCGGTGTGGGATTTGATTATTCGCAAGCCTGAAATGCTTTCTTCCAATTTGGAGATGAGTTCTGCCGATTCGGTCTGCATTTTTCTCGAAGCCTTACGCAGCTTGCGTGAAATGAGGGATACGGCTCCGCCTACAAGTGGTACGACCACCAAGGTGGTAAGAGTGAGCAGTGGATTGAGGTAAAGGAGTATTCCAAAGTAGAGAACGACGTTGATGATTACCGAAACGAGGCTCTGCAATCCCTGTAATACGTTTTGGTCATACTCTGTTACATCTGTGCTTATTCTCGAAAGCAAGTCTCCTTTCTTGTAAGAGTCCATGAAAGAGATGTGTTGGGTTGTGTATTGTCGGAAAAGGTCGCGGCGTATGTTGCGAATGACTTTGTATCTTGTGGAAGCGGCGAAGTAGGAGGCTCCATAGGTGAAGATGTCTTTGAGAAAGTATATGCCGAAGACTATTCCTGCAAATATCCAAAGGGCATTCGTTTTGCCGAATCGAATGAAGTAAAGGTATATATCGTTGAGAAATTGCTCCAAACGCGAGGGATTGGCTACCTCTTGTGCATCGGTGGAAAAGAGAATTTGAAGGAAGTTGCTTATGGAGAGTATGGAGGCTATGGAAAAGGCGGTTGCCATACATACGAGAACGAAGTAAAGTGCTATGTTCCCTATGTATGGCTTCAAATATTCTGTTGTTATTTGTTTTCTGCCTTTTTGTTTCACATTAAGCCTGCTTTCCGTAAACGCCTACATAGTTTGAAGGGCTTACGGCTTTCATTCGTTGCTTTGTCTCTTCGTTCACGTCAAGCGTTTCTATAAATCTTGCGATTGTTTCCTTGCTTATTTTCTCGTTTGTGCGGGTTAAGGCTTTCAAAGTCTCGTACGGATTAGGGTAATCTATACTTCTTAGTATTGTTTGCAAGGCTTCAGCCACCACAGCCCAGTTCTCTTCCAAGTCATGCTCCAATGCACATTGGTTGAGTATGAGTTTGTTCATTCCTTTGGTGATGGAGTTGAGTGCTATGAGGATATGTGCCACGGGAACGCCTATATTGCGGCTTACTGTGGAGTCGGTGAGGTCTCTTTGCAGTCTTGAAATCGGCAGTTTCAAGGAAAGATGAGTCAAAACTGCATTCGCCATTCCGAGATTACCCTCTGCATTCTCGAAATCTATCGGATTGACTTTGTGAGGCATTGCAGAAGAACCGACTTCGCCTTCTTTGATTTTTTGTTTGAAGTATTCCATGGAGATATATTGCCACATATCGCGGCAGAAGTCCATAAGAATTACGTTCAAGCGGCGAAGATTGTCGAAATATGCCGCGAGGTTGTCATAGTTCTCTATTTGGGTCGTATATAAAGAGCGTTTCAATCCCAAGGAATCGCAGAAACGGTTTGCAAAATCTACCCAATCATATTGAGGAAAGGCTATGTTGTGGGCATTGAAATTACCTGTCGCCCCTCCGAATTTGGCTGAGAAAGGAATGGTATCGAAGTATGCGAGTTGTTGTTGCAAACGATAGACGAATACCTGCATTTCCTTGCCGAGCAAAGTAGGCGAAGCGGGTTGTCCGTGTGTGTGTGCCAACATCGGAATCTGTCTCCACTCCTCTGCTTTGCGTGCCAGAATGTCCGTAACCTCCTTTAACATCGGAAGAAGCACCTCATTATGGCAGTCTTTCAAAGACATGGGAACGGAAGTGTTGTTTATGTCCTGAGAAGTCAGTCCGAAATGAATGAATTCTTTGTGTTTGCTTAATCCCAAAGCGTCGAAATGTCTCTTCAAAAAGTATTCCACGGCTTTCACATCGTGGTTGGTGGTTTTCTCTATTTCCTTTACCTCCATTGCATCTTCGAGAGAAAAATTGCGATAGATGTTTCGCATTGTCTCAAAGGTATTCGGATCGACATCATTCAACTGCGGTAAAGGCAGACGGCAGAGAGCGATGAAGTATTCTACCTCTACTTTCACTCTATATTTGATTAAAGCTGCTTCCGAGAAGTAATCGGCTAATTTTTCAGCCTGTTTGCGGTATCTTCCGTCTATGGGGCTTATTGCGTTCAGTGTTTCCATTTCTAAAACTCTTTGTTTATTATATTTCCTGACTTTATCAATCTATCCAAAACAGGGTCGAACAAACTGTCTCTTATGGCTGCGAAATGCTTTGGACCATGTGCATCGCTGCCGAGAAGTTCCACCATGTTGTTATCGGCAAGGCGTTTTGCCAAATAGCGAACATCTTTACCGAAATAGCCTCCGAGGCTCATGATATTTATTTGGAAGAGAATGCCTCGGTCTTTCAATTCCGTGAACTTGTCAAAGTCGTTAATCCAAAACAGATATCTTTCAGGGTGAGCAAGAATCAGGTCGTAGCCTTCAAGTTGCAGTTCAAAAAGATAGTCGTTCAATCCCATGGGAGGGGCGAAAAAGGGTAATTCTATCAAGAGATGTTTTCCTGAAAAGGTCTTGAAGAGATTGTTCTTCAATCTTTGGTGAAATTCATCGTCAATCAAATGTTCCGCTCCGACCTCTATTTCAATTTGTATGCCGTTTAGGCGGGCTTGATGTCTTAATTGCTCGCAGCGTTGCTCCAATTCGTTGACATCATTCGGGAATACCTCAGCCTTTACATGAGGCGTGGTTATTACTTTTTTGTACCCGAGTTGCTCGAATTCTTTGAGTAATTCGACAGATGTAGCCATATCGGGCGAGCCATCGTCTATTCCGGGAATGAGATGGGAGTGAACGTCAGTGTGAAGGACGCTCAAGTCTATGGCTTCCTTTAATCTCTTCTCCCTTTTGCCGAAAATATCCAATAAACTCATCTTTCGTTTTCTTTATACTTCTTTCAATATTCCTATTGTCTCCATCGGATTATCCGAAGCAAAGACCGCACTGCCTGCAACCAAGACATCGGCTCCGCATTCGACAAGACGTTTGTGATTTTCAACCGTTACACCGCCGTCAATCTCTATAAGGCAGTTCGCATTCTTCCTTTCAATCAAATCTTTCAGGCGAGAGGTTTTGTCATATACGTTTTCAATGAATTTTTGTCCTCCGAAACCAGGATTGACGCTCATAAGCATGACCACATCACACATATCGATTATATCTTCCAAAAGAACAATAGGCGTATGCGGGTTAAGAACCACTCCCGAATGCATTCCCAATTCGCGTATTCTGCCAAGGTTGCGATGAAGGTGGGTGCAGGCTTCGTAATGAACCGAAAGTATGTCCGCTCCGCAGGCTTTGAAGTCATCAAAGTAACGTTCCGGCTTCTCAATCATCAAATGCACGTCCAAGGGCTTTTTTGCAACTTTCTTAATCTGCTTTATTACAGCTTGTCCGAACGATATATTGGGTACGAAAAGTCCGTCCATTACGTCCAAGTGCAACCAATCCGCTTTGCTTTGGTTAAGCATTTCGATGCCTTTGCCTAATTCGAGAAAATCCACCGATAAGAGTGAGGGTGAAACCAAGTGTGCCATGTCTTTATCTTTATTATGGTTTAACGTCTTTTGCTTTTCCTTTTATCCTTTTCCTTGAAGCTGCCTTTATTCTTTAATTTCGTATTTCCTTTACGCTCTCTTGCGTCGGGTTTCCTGCGTTTGGCTTCTGCCGGTTCAAAGATAAGTTGTCTGCCTTTGACGAATTTGTCAGCCATTGCGAACATCAAATCCTCCACACAGCCGCTTTCCACCTCCACATAGGAGAAGTTGTCCATTAAATCTATCCTTCCCACGCCTACTCTGTCGTTCGGCATGGCTTCGTTTATCAAGGCGATTATCCTTTGCGGCACTACCTTGTCTCGTTTGCCCAAGGAAATGAACATTCTTGTGAATTTGCCTTTGTCTTTTGCCGCAGATTTTTTCCTGCCTGTCTTTTCTTCTTTCTTAATAGGCTTTTTCTCATCGACATTAAGGTCGGGGGCTCCTTTGTAATAGTCCAAGAAGCGATTGAACTCCAAAGAAACGAATTTCTTTATCAGTTCCTCTCTGTCCAACCAGCTTAATTTGGCAACGATTTCGGGTAGAAAATCGCCTATCTCGTCCTCATCGACCACTGCTTGTTCGACTTTGTTTATCATATTGAAGAGTTGCTTGCGGCAAACCTGCTTTCCTGTCGGTATTTCGGCTTTCTCGAAAGTCTTCTTTATGAGTCGCTCTATGTTCTTTATCTTGTATTTCTCTTTAAGGTTGAGTATGGCAATGGAAATGCCTTGTTTGTCTGCACGACCCGTCCTTCCGGAGCGATGGACATATTGTTCCAATTCATCGGGAAGGTTATAGTTTATCACGTGAGTAAGATTGTTCACGTCCAAACCTCTTGCCGCTACATCGGTTGCCACCAACATTTGAATATTCTTCAATCTGAAACGGCTCATCACATGGTCTCTTTGAGCCTGAGACAAGTCCCCGTGCAAACTGTCGGCATTATATCCGTCCCTTATCAGCATATCGGCTACCTCCTGCGTCTCCACCTTTGTCCGACAGAAGATTATGGCATATATGTCGGGATAATAATCCGCAATACGCTTCAATGCCAAATACCTGTCCTTTGCATGTACAAGGTAATAAAAGTGTCGTACATTGTCGCTGCCCTGATTGCGGCTTCCTATCTGAATTCTCTGCGGTTCTTTCTGATAATTTGTTGCTATCTCTTCGACCTCCTTGGGCATTGTGGCAGAAAACAACCATGTATGCCTGCTTTGGGGCGTTTGTTGCAGTATGGAGTCCAAGTCTTCTTTGAAACCCATGTTCAACATTTCGTCAGCCTCGTCCAAAACAACGTATTTGACCTCCGATAAGTCCACTTTACGGCGATGAATCATATCATTCATTCTTCCCGGAGTGGCAACGACAATCTTGGCTCCTTTCTTTAACTCCCTTATCTGCATTTCTATGCTTGCACCTCCGTAAATCGGAACGACAGGGCGGTCTTTCATGTATTTGGAATACTTCTTCAAATCATTCGTTATCTGAATACACAGTTCCCTTGTGGGGCAAATGATTATTCCTTCTATGTTTTTATTGTCGGAATCGAGCTTCTGAATGAGCGGTAAACCGAAAGCGGCGGTTTTTCCAGTACCTGTCTGAGCCAAGGCAATCAAATCACATTCCTCATTCAACAAAAGCGGGATTGCCTCTGCCTGTATCGGCATCATGTTCTCGAATCCCAAATCTCCTATTGCCTTCAACAGTTCGGGAAACAAACCGGTGGTTTCAAAATTCATAAGTATGCTAAATTAAGTTGCAAAGGTACGACATTTCGCCCAAACAACAAGAAAGCGAAAACAAAAACGGCAGTTCGGTACAACTCTTGCTGCCGACTGCCGTAGGTAATTCCTCTCTTAAAAGTTCTATTCCGTCTTGCTGAGATACATAAGAGGACTGTCGTTCTTCAATCGAACCACATACTTCTTCTTGCCGATTTTCTCGACGACCAATAAATCCTCATAGAACCACCGGTTGTCTTCTTGTTTTACATCGCATTCAAGTTCTATTACGCCGTCGCCCGCAAGCTCGAAGCGTATTCCCTCATCGTTAATCACAACTTTCTGTGGTTTGATTTGCTCCATACATTTATTATATAGTGTAGTGAGTAGCTCGGATTGCAAACTCTCGACATTGAGACTTTCTTTGCAAAATTTCTTCACCTTGTACGTGCCTGTCTGTGCCATTCCTGTTGCAGCGAATGACAGAAATATCAAAATAAAAACCGCTTTTTTCATTTTCTTTCCAAGACTACAAAAGCCAACCCCTTGAAAAGGGGTTGGCAAATATCAAACAAAAACTTATATATGCAGTGTTACTGCTTCTTTGCTTCGGAATATGGGTGGAAGAGCAGGTAGTAAGCTCCGTTCTCTTCGTACATTTCTTTCACATATTCGTTATTCTCTTTCTTTTTGGCGATTACACTCGTCAGCTTGTCGGTATCGGGAACGGGTGTGCCGTTTTCGCTCAATTTTTCGGCAAGAGGATATATTGTTTCGGTGGAGGAGCAGCCTTGCAGGTTCTCCGGCTTGAAATGCTTCTTCTTAAAAACCATGTTCTTCTTGGAACCGTCGGGCATTCGTATCTCTTGAACACGGTAAGAAGCCGGGTTGCTTTCGTCAACGCCGTATTCCACATAGTCAACCTCCGTTTTCTGTTGCGAAAACGCTGCCCCGGCAAACGCCAAAGCCGATAATAAAAAGATAATCTTCTTCATAACGAACTGTTTTTTGTTAGTTACATGTTTACGCCGCAAATGTACGATTAAAAATTCAATTTGCCAAATTATTTCGTCGAAAAATTCCGAAAGAAGACGGAAATGCCTTATTTCCCGCTTGCCTGCAAGCCCGGCAAACTGCAATCTTTCTATTGATACAATAGGCTGATTTACCGCAATATGCAAAGGACGAAAATAAAACGCCGTTTAGGAAAATTGAAAGGGCGAAAGAATTTTCCGAAACGGCGTTTTAATTGCAATGAAATGGCGATTCGTATTGCCATTATCGAAAAAGTTTGTACCTTTGCAGGCACGAAAACAGGTACAATCATGATACATTCGCTACACGGGGGAGTTTGCAGTTGTAAAAAGAGTTGCTCTTTCGTCGGTTATTTGTTTGAAATGTAGAAAGCGACTTTCCGGTCTCGGGAGGTCGTTTTTTTGTGATGTTTTCACCCAAGAAAATGAGTATATAATCATAAGGTATAAAAACAATAACATTATGGCAGACTTAAAAGGTAAGAATCTTATTTCAATCACGGATTATACCAAAGAGGAGTATATTCAAATCCTTGATTTGGCAGAAGAATTCGAGAAAAATCCCAAACAGCCGGTTTTGAGCGACAAGGTTGTGGCGTCGATTTTCTTTGAACCATCGACGAGAACGCGTTTGAGTTTTGAAAGCGCCGCAAATATGTTGGGAGCAAGGGTAATCGGTTTCAGTAATCCTGCTGCAACAAGTTTGCAAAAGGGAGAAAGTTTGCATGATACAATACAAATGGTGAGCAGTTATTCCGACCTTATCGTCATGAGGCATCCTCGCGACGGGGCTTCGCGTTATGCTTCCGAGGTGGCAAGCGTTCCGGTTATCAATGCCGGCGATGGTGCGAACCAACACCCTACGCAATGTATGCTTGACCTTTATTCCATACGTAAAACGCAGGGAGGTTTGGATAATTTGCATATAACCATGGTCGGAGACTTGAAATACGGCAGGACGGTGCATTCTTTGGTTCAGGCAATGTGCAATTTCAATGCCACATTCCATTTTGTGTCTCCTGTGGAGTTGCAAATGCCTCCGGCAGTCAAGATGCACATTAAGAATATGGGCTTGAAGTATCATGAATACACCGATTTGGAAGATGTGATACCGTTTTCCGACATTATATATATGACAAGAATACAGCGGGAACGCTTTTCCGACCCATTGGAATACGAAAGAGTGAAGGATTGTTACATATTGGAAGCTGCCACTTTGCAAGGTTGTAAACCTACAATGAAGGTTCTGCACCCGCTTCCGAGAGTTAACGAAATAGCAATGGACGTTGACGTAACTCCTCATGCTTATTACTTCCAACAAGCTCAGAACGGAGTTTATGTAAGGCAAGCCCTTATGGCTGCAATATTGGGAGCAAAATAGCATTCGGAAACAGCCGTGAATGAAACGGCTGTTGAGAAAAACGAATCGAAGAAAGAAAAAATCGAAACGGTGTTTGGCTGTGGCGAAACGCCGAAAGAAAAAGAAGAAGAAAGATGACACAGAACAGCAAAAAGGAATTAGTTGTATCCGCAATAGAAAACGGAACGGTGATAGACCACATACCGGCAGGGGAAGTATATAAGGTAGTCAAGATATTGAACCTTGATATGTACGAAGACGAGGTACTTATAGGCACCAACCTTTCGAGCAAGAAGTATGGCAAGAAAGGCATAATCAAAGTGAAAAATAAATTCTTTGAAGAAACGGAAGTGAACAAGGTGGCTTTGATTGCACCTAACGCAACCTTGATTGTGATAAGAGATTACGAGGTTGTGGAGAAGAGAAGTCTCGAAATACCGGATACGGTTCGCCGCATAGTGAAATGTATCAATCCTAACTGCATAACCAATATTGAAGACAATATAGAAACAAACTTCAAAGTGGTAGAAAAATCCCCTTTGGAATTGCAATGCCACTATTGCGAAAAAACAATGACCAACATAAGATTCAACGAATAAAGCAGGATTGTTCACAAACGACTGTTTGCAATTTTCTATCTTTTGTTTGTTCAAATGAAAGAAAAGAT
>URCX01000081.1 GCA_900546465.1 uncultured Bacteroidota bacterium
GTCACAGGATCTGCCTCTCCGTATATTTCTATTTCATCTGCCTGTATCTCCAAGCTCTGACCCTTTCCCTGAGAAGCAACCAAGGTTCCCACCGCTTTCAAACAAGCACCGGTACTTATTCTCTTCATCAAATCCTCATCGAATAGCGACATATCTGCCACTATCTGCAAATTATGTATGCAACTGCCATCGTTCAAAGATATGAACGACACATTTTTGTTTCCTCTTTTTGTTCTGACCCAACCTTTAACACAAACCTTGCTTCCTATCGGTTGGTCGTCTCCTTCTCTGAATAGTTCTCTAAGTTCTGTTCGCTTTATGTTTTCCATCGTTATCTGTGTTTTTCTTATTTTCTAAATAAACTCACTGCCTTTTTCTATTTCAACATCAGTGGTAAACTGCTTTATTCTCTGTTCTTCGCCCTTTCGACACATCATCACAACACCATCGCTTTCCACAACTATGTAATCCTCCAAGCCCTGAACGACCAACAAGCGGTCTTTGGGAACATGCACGAGACAATTCTTGCAATCATACAACATTACATTGCTTCCCACAACGCTGTTGCCGTTCTCGTCCTTAGGTGAGACGTTATACAAAGCTCCCCATGTACCTATATCGCTCCAACCGAAGTCCGAAGGTATGACATAAACATTATCCGCCTTTTCCATTACGCCGTAATCTATCGAAATAGAAGGGCAAATAGAATAAGCCTCCTCTATAAAAGCCTCTTCTTTATCCGTGTTCAGCACTTCCATGCCTTTGTTCAATACATCTGCAACCTCCGGCAAAAACTTGCCAAAAGCCTTCTTTATGGCATTGGCAGACCATACGAAAATGCCGGCATTCCAAAGGAAATCACCGCTTTCCACAAAGCTGCATGCCATTTCGTATGCCGGTTTCTCGGTAAAGAGCTTCACTTTTTTTATTCCGCAATCCCCCGTTGCACACATATCATCCCTGTACTGTATATAACCGTAACCCGTGTTCGGATAAGAAGCCTTGATACCCAAACAAATCAACACTTCCTGCCTCTCAGCCAAACGGAAACCCTTTTGTATCTGGGCAATGAAATTATCCGTATTCAAAATCAGGTGGTCGCTCGGCATGACAAGCACAAGAGCATCTTTGCAACGGCTTTCAATCTTCGCCATGGCGTACGCAATGCAGGGAGCCGTGTTTCTCCTCACGGGTTCGCAAAGGATATTTCCTTTCGGAAGACTCGGAAGATTTTCCGAAACCAAATCACTATACATTCCCGAAGTAACCACATAAATATTCTCCATCGGACAAATTCTCTCCGCCCTCTTATAAGCAGCCTGTAACAAAGTCTCGCCAGTACCTAAAACATCTATGAATTGCTTCGGCCTCTTAACACGCGACATAGGCCAAAATCTGCTTCCTATACCGCCTGCCATTATTATGCAAAAATTCTTTTCGCCTGAAATTCCTTTCATGACATATCGTTTTCAGCCTACAAAGATACGACATATTTCCGAAATTCCGCAGCTTGTATCCGAAAATATACCTGTATTTCTGAAAGCTCTGCAATAGTTCCGATTTTCTCTGCCGACATTAAACCTATCTCAAAAATCCAAACGCCGTTCCAGTAGTGCCACAAATTCATCTTTAAAGCAAGAAGACTTCCTTTTGTCATCGGCAATCTTTCTTCTATCATTTATCATTCAAAAGTATCATTCTACCGACTCAAAGCACAAAAATTTTACAGTTCCAACGCTATTGCCTGTCTTTACAAATTGAAAAAGAATCAAAATATAAAGCCATATCCTTATCCGCTCGCTTGCAAACATCACAAGTTTTCTTTTTGCATATATTTTCATACCTGCAAGCATAATTACACAAGAGCAAAACAACAATAAGCTGCAAGAAACTGAAATATGTTCAGAAGTCCAATTCTACAGCAACTACGTTTTCAGGCATTTAAGCGAAGGCGAAGAGATTAAATTGCTTTCAATATGTACAAAAGTTTGGTTAAAACACAAATTCAATGTATCTTTGCAAATTGAAAGTAAGTTTAACCTTAAACAATTCACACATGAAGACAACAAAACTAAAAGTATTATGTATCTGTGCTGCAGTATTGCTTGCCGGCTCTGCGGAAGCTCAGATTTTGAACAAACTTAAAAATGCGGCAGAAAAAGTAAACAAGGTTGCCAAGGCTTTGGAAGATGATGACACCTCTGCCGAGAAGTCATCAAAATCGACGGAGAAGTCTTCCGATGCATCTAACAAACCTGCCAAATCAACGGGAAGCAATGTCGGAACGGCATACAAGGCTGTCGTGTCGGGCAACGGAAAGACGGTGTATGTAAGTCGGGATAACGGCAACAACCGTAACGACGGTAGCAAGGCGTCTCCTTACAAGAACCTTCAAAAGCCTTGGACGAAGCACCTGCAGGCTCTGTAATCATGGTTGCAGAAGGAAATTATTATGGTATGCTTAATTGCGGCAACATCAATATCACCAAGCCGGTAACCATCATGGGCGGTTATAGTTCGGACTTCTCCAAGAGAGACATCTTGACATACAGAACAATGATTCAACCGACACCGGAATCGAACGGTTCGCACACCTTAAAGGGTACAATCACACTTACAAGCATCGTCGCTCCGAACGACAAGGTGGTTTTGGACGGTTTGATTATCGACCGCGGCAATACCGTTTCCTACAACAAGAACGGCAAGGGTCAGCCGCAAGGAGTGCAATCCGCACAGATGAACCCGATAGGCACGGAGGGCATAGGAGGCGAAAACCTTAGCGGAAGAGTGTTCACCAAGGAGTCTTCCCAAATATACTTCAACGGTGAGAAAGGTGTTTTGAACAATACAAATATTATAATTCGCAACTGTGCTTTTCTGAACGCTCCGAATTATGCTATACTCGGCTTGTTGAAAGCGGGTTCTCTTACGGTTGAAAACTGCATATTCGTCAATGTGCGTATGTCAACAATGGACGTTCGCGGTTCCGACCCCAAGGAAATGACACCTGTAACTATACGTAACAACACCATGCTCTTCACATGGTCGAGATTGAAAGACCTTGCAAGCATGGGCTATGGTTACAGAATGCAACCCGGCACTTGCAACACCATAGAAAGAAACATCATCGGTTGTTCCGTCTTCTCCGGATTGGACCGTACGCATATAGATTCGGATAAGAACCGCGAGGCTTTGAGAAAGGACTATGTAAATGACAATATCTTCTTCCTCAACCGACAAACAGACCTTACACTCCCCGGAGGCGGCATGTTGTTAAGAGTTAAATGCAATGACTTTGACGATATTGAACAGTTGGCAGGAACAAAGGGCAACAAATCATTGACAGACCCTAAGGTATTCGATGGAAAGATAGACAAAGCATACTTGGAAGGCTTCATCAATTTGGAATATAAGGAATCTTACAACGCAGATTACAATTCCTCTGCCAACACTTTCCGTCAGGCAATGGGCTTGAACATGACAGGCACAATGACAAGCGAAGGTACAATGTTTGCCAACCGTTACCCTTGGCAGGAAGCCTTGAAACTCTTCGGAGCAATGCCGGGATACGGAGCACAGTTACCAAAATAAAACAGTGAAAGACCGTATAAAACATATAAGGGAGCCGCAGTTGCTCCCTTTATTCGTAAATCAAAGAAAAGAATGCTGGCAATACCTTTACTTTTAAGAGCATCTATCCCTATAGTGCTGTTGGTACTTATGTACACCAAGCCTTTGGGCTTATATCTGAGAAGCATAAATACTTTTTTTCATGAATCCGCTCACGCCTTGGCTGCATTGCTTGTGGGAAACAAGGTGAAAGAAATACGTTTGGAAGCCAATACCGAGGGCAGTTGCAGGAGTTTGAGCGGCAATCGCCTCAAAACAATATTCGTTGCCCTTGCCGGCTACACATCTTGCTCCCTTATACCGATGCTTATCCTCTACCTCATCGAACAACACCACATGAAAATCGGCTTTCTTCTGCTTGCCCTCCTTGCCTTTGCCATTCTGCTCCTATATATGCGAAATACCTATTCTCTTATATGGACAAGCAGCTTTGCTGCACTTAATCTGCTACTCTATCTCCTACCCCTGCCCTCTGCAATCAACACATACATATACTACGCCGTTCTGTCAATAGTCGCAACTGCCAACACTGCCGCCTGCCTGCATATACTGCAACTCTCCTTTCTCAACCCAAGTCGCAGCGGCGACTGTAACATACTCGGCAAAACCACCCATATCCCTCCACTCCTCTGGGCAATACTCTTCAATGCCATAAACATACTCGTCCTCCTACGACTTTTCAAAACAATCTTCTAAGACCTGAAGTTCTCAGCCCTCTTTATAAAGTTTCCCACCAATTCAAGCGAATAAGGAGAGAACATCCTCCCTTATCAACTCCGCTCTCAAACGGTTGGAAATAAGAAAGTCTGCGAAATTGTAACGATCGACAAACTCTTTCCTTGCTCCGTAACAAAGAACTCTCATATCCGAATTGCCGAAGTATCGTGCGATTTTCTCACCGAAGCCGCCAGACAAGGCACCATCTTCAAGCGTTACGACAAGACAGTGGTCGTCTCTCCGAAAAGTATATCGTCATTAAGGCGGGCAAACTCCGGAGCAAATTTTCCGAGTGCATCATGTCCTGCCGTCTGTTTTACTTTTGTCTGACTCATGACAGATAAAGATGTTAATAGCAATAAAATTACAAAGATTCTCTTAGCCATTCTTCCAATTCCTTTTGCGATACGTTGTTCAACAACTTACCCTCTTTCCATTTGAGAGAAGGATATGCCTTTTTCAACTTCTGCTCCGATTGGGTGATGGTGCTGCCGCCGGAGGTGGCAAAAGGAATAAGTGTTTTACCCTCAAGGTCATGAGTCTCGATAAAGGTGTTTATTATTCGGGGAGCTTCATACCACCAAATAGGAAAACCTATGTATATCACTTCGTATTGTTTAAGAACAACAGGCTTACATGCGGGACGAGATTTGGTATCTTTCATCTCGACACTGCTTCGAGACTTGCCGTTGTGCCAATCGAGGTCGCTATCGGTGTAAGCACTCGTCGGTTCTATCGCCGCAATGTCGCCCTTTGTTAGTTCGGCAATCCGTTCTGCCGCTGCCTTTGTTGTTCCTGTTGCCGAAAAATAGACAACCAATGTTTTCTTTTGTGTTTCCATCGTTTTTAATTCTTTTGTGTTCTGACTGCAAGCGGCAAAGGAAATGCCGAATAATGCACAAGCCAGAAATGTAATGTGTTTCATGTTTTTGATATTTAAATATTATGCTGCACGATATTGTGTCGGTGTTTTGCCTGTTTTTTTCTTGAAAAAGCGAACGAAATGTTGCGGATATTCAAATCCGAGTTGCTCTGCCACCTGTGAGACACTCAAGGACATATTATTGAGCAGTTCTTTTGAATAATTAAGGAGATGAATCGCTATGAAATTTTGAGCCGTCAATCCCGTTTCCGTCTTAATCAATTCCCCGAAATAACCGGCAGACAAACAGCACTTGTCGGCAAAATATGCCACAGAAGGCAATCCCGAATGTCCGGCCTCCTTATGCAGATAGTCATTCAGCATTTGCTCGAATTGTTGCACGGTCGAATGATTGATTTCTTCGCGGGAGATGAACTGCCTTTCGTAAAAACGCAAACAATATCCGAGCAGTACCTCTATATTTCCGACAATAAGTCCACGTGAATGCTTATCAATGGCGTGAAGCATCTCTTGTTTGATTATAGAGAGTACAGAACGCACGACTTCAAGCTCCCCTGCCGACAAATGCAAAGCCTCATTGCTGTTATAGGAAAAGAAATCATACTTGGACATCTCCCTGCCGAGTTTTGTCCGCAAGAGCAAGTCAGGGTGAAAGACCACGGCAGTCCATTTCGGACGCTTAACCTCCTCCGACGGCTCAACGCAGACACTTTGTCCGGGAGAAAAGGAAGTGATGGTCATCTCGTCAAAATCATACTTCGTACGACCATACGAGAGTTTGCACCCCTTGTTCTCTTTTAGGAACAAAGCATACAAACCATAGTGATATATTCCTGCCTCCGCACTACTCTCCTTATCATAACGCACAACCGAGACAAGAGGATGTACGGTCTCGAAACCGTAATAATCATTAAACTGTTCTACCGTATTAAAATATATCTGTTTCATGTCCGTATCCTTTTTACGACTGCAAAATTACTTCGTCCATCTGAAAACACAAATACCCTGAATACAGAAAAAATAACCGAAATTACGGATAGAAAGGAGAAAAACTTCTGCAAGCCCTCTCGAAATAGCTGTTCATACACTCATTAGCAAGCACAAAAGCAATATAAAGAAAGCAATACAATATCCATTCTTCACTTTACACAGCCTTAAACGCCTTTCTATTTCGATAGAACGGCGTTTGGATTTTGTGTATTGCTGCTTGGGGTTGTTGTTTTGTGGTTCAGGCTATCAGCTTTGTTAGTTCTTCTACCATTTTGTCTGCTCCTGCGAATATTTCCGCTATATGAGTGACAACCATATATGCAGGGGTGGTGACGATTTTGTTTTCCTTATCCACAGCAACTTCTTCTGCTGTGCAGATTTGATGTTTGCAACCTAATTTGCGGGCATGTTCTGCCGCAGGGCAGTTATTGCCGAGGGTGAGTGTGGGATGCTTGTCGCCAAGGAGCTTTGCCAATATCATGGGTGCTATGCACATTGCTGCGATGGGCTTTCCTGCTGAATTGGTACTTCTTACTGCTTCTGCCACTTCTGCATTCACCTGCATATTTTCTCCTTCAAAGGCGTAATTGCTCCAATTTTGTGCTGCTCCCATGCCTCCGGGAAGAAGCAAAGCATCGAAATCTTCCGCTTTATAAGCACTCAAAGGCTTTATCTCGCCGCGACAAAGGCGTGAAGCCTCAATCATGATGTTCCTTTTCTCGCCGCTTGGTTTTCCTTCCATGTGATTATAGACCGAAAACTCGCCTTGTGGTGCGAAACATTGGTATTGCATTCCGCGTTTATCCACTGCCAAAAGTGCCGAAAGGGTTTCATGCGTTTCGCTGCCGTCTCTGTTGCCGCAACCTGCCAAAATAACTGCTATTGTCTTCATATCTGTATTTTATTTTGAATTAAGTATTCTCTGTTCTATGGCTGTGGTGGAATAACCTGCAAGATATTCCAAGGTCATCACCTTTCCGCCTCTTTTCATCACTATATCGTAACCCACTATGTCCTCTACCTTGTAATCCGCACCCTTTACGAGTATATCGGGTTGCACTCTTGAAATAAGATTATAGGGAGTGTCTTCATCGAAAAGTATTACTGCATCGACCATTTGCAGTGAGGCAAGTATATGAAGCCGTGAGCTTTCGTCCTGCAAGGGTCTGTTCTTGCCTTTCAGACGATGTACGGAAGCGTCTGTGTTGACGCCTATAATCAAACGGTCTCCCGCATCGGCTGCTTTGGCAAGATAATCCACATGTCCCAAATGCAGAAGGTCGAAACAACCGTTGGTGAATACTATTTTAAGCTTACGACTTCTCCAATCCTCTATACGTTTTTCCAAATTCTTATCTGAAAGGATTTTATTCTCTATGGCTTCTGTTTGTGTCATTGTTTTGTTGCTTTTTTATGGTGGAAAAATATACGAAAGCTGCCAATCCTGCAATCACAGTACCTGCTTGCGAAACTATCCAGCTCAACCAACCGCATGCATAGCCTATCGGACGGCTTATTGCAAAGCTTTGAAGTACTTCGGCGTATATTGCAGGTTGCAGTCCTATGCCTCCGGGAGTTATCATTGGACCGAATGCTCCGAGAACAGTGGTTACCAAGGCTTGAATGAAGTTCAAACTCTCCGTTTCCGCCATACAGCGGAAGCAACACAGCGTTCCGACTATCCAAAGCAGCCAGATAAGCAGGGAATAGGCTATGAACAAAAATGGTTTCTTCAAGCGGAAAATGCTTTTCACGCCCTCCCAAAGACCTTTCAGCAATTCAACAATTTTGCGGTAGGCTTTGTTCTCTTTCAATCGTTTTTTAAGAAGAAAGAAAGCCGCAATGCCGACAAGCATGCAGCATAAGCCGATAAGCATAAGTCGTAGCAGATGTTGCGTATCGAGATTGACATTTCTATCTGTGTATTGTAAGAAAACTTCTGCCTGCAAAGCTAAGGTCAAAAGCAAAAGCAGCAGGAAGAGAAGCATGTCCGTAGCTCTTTCTGTGATGATTGTGCCGAGTGATTTTTCAAGAGGGATATTGTCGCTCTTGTGAAGCATGGTGCAACGTACCACTTCACCCAAACGAGGTACTGCAAGATTGGTCAGATAGCCGCCCATGACGGCGATGGAGAAAAAGGCAAGGCCGAAAAACTGGGCGATCATTTTTACCACCGCTCCGCTGGGGGCACGGCGGATGCCGTAGAACATAACCACCAGCAGCATACCCCAGCCGCCGTAGTCGGTGTTGAGACGCTCCAGCAGGTAGAAGGCGGCTGCCATGACCAAGGCCGTCAGCACAAAGGCCAACGCCCTACGGTTTTTCAGCGCCCAGTCCATCAGCCAGCACACCAGCGCACCCAGAAGCAGCGTCCACAGGACGTTCTGGTGATAGCGGTCCCACACCGCGCCGCTGTTCATCAGGTTGAAGGGGATCTCCGACAGCAGGGCGAACGCCAGCAGCCGCAGGGCATACTTCCTCCGGTCGTGGGTGTACACGCAGCCCTCGGCGATCAGAAAGCAGAAGATGGGGAAGGCCACCCGTCCCACGCACCGCAGCCACAGGTCGCCGGGAAACAGCGTGTAGCCCAGATGGTCGACGAACATGGTGCAGATGGCAATGAGCTTCAGGTGGAAGCCGTTGAGGAATTGGATTCTTTGCATGGTTTGTCTCCTTTCGCCAGTAGGATCACGCAGCCGAACACGCAGCTGACGCCCAGCACCGTCCAGATGGTCAGCGCTTCGTGGAACACAAGGATGCCCACCAGAGTCTCCACCACCGGCTCGATATTGGTGATAATGGAGGCCT
>URCX01000082.1 GCA_900546465.1 uncultured Bacteroidota bacterium
ACCGCCTCTCTGTCTGTCCAAATGTGTCCACATTCTTGTCAGACGAGGTAATAAATATTGATATTGAGCCAATGCTACTTGTGTTTTGGAATGCGAGCTTCTTGCTCTTTGTGCGAATATGTTTAATATCAAGCCCGTCCTATCCAAAACATGACAATGCAGAAACTTTTCTATGTTTCTCGCCTGCGAAGGGGAGAGTTCGTCATCGAAAACCACCCATTCTATTTCTGAAGCAACAAGATACTCCCGTATTTCTTCCAATTTACCGCTACCGACAAAGAACCTCGGGTCTTTGTAAGGAAGTTTCTGAGTAAAGCGTTTCTGAACCGTAGCACCGGCAGTGTCAATAAGAAAAACCAATTCATCAAGAAATTCCTTGGTTTTCTCTTCCGTTACATCCGGTGTGCTTACCCCTACCACAACACAGCTGTCAGGCTCAACAGAATAGTCAATCATCTATTTGCTCATGGTATATTGCTCCAACAATCTTTGAACATATTTGCCGAAAACATCGAACTCTATGTTTACAATACTGCCCGGCTCCAATGTATGGAAGTTTGTATGACAGTAAGTGTAAGGAATGATGGATACAGAGAACATTCCCTCCTCACTATCCACAACCGTGAGACTTACTCCGTTGACAGCAATCGACCCTTTGGGAACTGTGATGTTTTCCTTACCAACAGTATACTTGAAGAAGTATCTCCACGAACCGTTTTCGTCAATTACCTTTATGCATTCGGCAGTTTGATCGACATGACCTTGAACAATATGACCGTCAAACCTGCCGTCCATCTTCATGCTTCGCTCCACATTAACCTCCGTTCCCACTTTCCAGCAAGCAAGATTAGTTCTGTCCATGGTTTCCTTCATTGCCGTTACCACATACTCCTTTTTCTCCTTATCCAAAGCAACAACCGTAAGGCAACAACCATCATGAGCAAAACTCTGGTCTATCTTTAATTCATCAGCAATGGGACATTGTAAAGTGAAATGGAAATTAGTTCCCTCCTGCCTTATTCCCACGACCTTCGCCATTTGTTCTATAATTCCGGTAAACATCTATGAACCTTTATCTTTTCGTTAAACCATATCATTTTTTCGTTCTGCAAAAGTACTAATTCTTTTCCTATCCGAGCAAACAGCATTCTACGAAATTAAAACGCCGTTCTAATTTTTTCTTTCGGCCTTTTAATTTTCTGAAAGGGCGTTTCGTTAAACTCTTTCGGCAAATGTATGTTTACCTTTGCAGAATGGTCTTTCGGATATACCGAAAATGTCGTACAAAAGGGCGAAATGCTGCTTTATGAAAAAAAAGTACCAAAAAAGTTTGTGATTTGAAGATTTTAGAGTACCTTTGTCCTTGGTTTTTTATACCTTATGCCTTATGAAGAAAGCGTTAATATTTATCCTGATTTTGTCGCTCGGCTTAGGTCTTGCGGCTCAAACAAACAAAAAGAAAAAGAAAAAACCGGTAACACCCAAACCTGTTGCACCAATAGAGGTTGCTTTACCCGAAAGGTGTTCGGACTGTCTTTTTGCGGTGAAATTGCAAGTTGATGTGCCTTTCGGTCCCACAGAACCTTTGAACGGTCCGGGCTTTGTGAACGAAATAAGTCGTGATGCCCAGACTAAGAATGTTTTTGAGCATGAGCATAATACCATTTGGTACACCGTGGATATTCCATACGACGGTAAATTGCTTATAGACATAAAACCGAAAGGTTCTTCCGATGATTACGACTTCTTGGTGTACCAATATACTGACAGATATTTCTGTAACCGTGTTGAGAAAAACAGAGTTAAACCTATAAGAAGCGTACAATCTGTTTGCAATGCGGAAGTACAAGGTCGGACAGGCTTATCGCTTACAGGAAGTATGGCTCATATCACAAAGAATTCCGATGTGGCATACGGCAAATACATAGACGTTAAAGCCGGAGAAAGTTATGTCATTGTGGTTGACGACCTGACGGACGGAGGATTGGGACATACCATAAGTTGTGAGGTATGGACGGATTTCGCTCCTCTGCACATTCAGCCCATGGAGAGTATTCTTTCGCAGAGAACCACAGCCGATATATATGTAAAGGAAAACGAAACAGGCAGAATTGTTGTCGATAAAAAAGATGCAGGTTCCATGAGAATAAAACTCCTTCCCAAACATAGCTATAACATATCTCTAAGCAAGGAAGGCTATTTCAGAATGAACAGAACAATATCTCATTCGCAGGCAACGGGTAAAGATACTGTCTTTACAGCCAAATTAGTGGAAATAAAAGCCGGTTCCAATATCCCGCTCGGCGGAGAATTGTATTTTGACAATAATGAACAGGGCGAAGTCTTCCTCATGAAGGAATGTTATCCTGCATTCGATGGTGTAATCAAGACTTTGAACGAATATCCAAAGATAAACATCGAAATAATCGGCAGAATTGCAACCGAAGGTTTGAATGTCAGAAAAGATAATGAAGTATCTAAACAACGAGCTGACGCAATAAAAGATTATCTTGTAACACAAGGCATTAATGAAAGCCGAATAAGAACGAGAGGTTCCTCTGTCAAGGAATTGGAGAAGCAGTTGAAAGAACAACAAAAGTTAAAAAACAAAATAATTACGCCTCCGTGCGAAATAAAAATAGCAGTCTCTCGTTAGAGTAGCGTAATTATTGAGATTAATGTCCCATGGTGTAGCGGTAGCACAAGAGATTCTGGCTCTCTTAGCTCAGGTTCGAATCCTGATGGGATAACAAGAGAAGAACGGATTTCGCAAAATGGAAATCCGTTCTTCTTTCTGTTTTGAGGAATACTCAAAAACCTGCAATATCATTGGCTTCACTTACATCGTTCTGCCTATATGGAAGTACATATCCGAACATATCTTTGTTCTCTTCGTAGGTACTAAATTTCAATCCTTGTAAAGATGAAAACGAAAGGGTGTTTTGCGAACGAGAAAACGCCGTTTTAGAAAATTAAAACGGCGAAAGAATTTTTCCAAACGGCGTTTCGATTCGGGCTTGTTACTTAACGGACACATCTACTTGGTTATCAGCGATTTTGTTCGTTTGTTTCATCTATATTGGACGAGGTTAAAGATTGTCGGATGTAAATTTCTATCCGATTTTGTTTACGGATTAAATATTTTATTGTACTTTTGTCAACAAATAAGAATTGTATGGATAAGTTTTTTTCATCAAACAGACTAAGAACGGCTCGAATAGCATTGGGGCTGAGCATGGAGGACTTGTCAATGCGGACAAATAGAATAGTGTCAAGACAAAGTATTCATGGTTATGAAACCGATAGAATGAGACCAAAGGCAAAGGTGTTGAACAAACTTGCACAAACTCTCGGTGTCAGTCGGGACTACTTGGAGGGGAAGGGTTTAACAATAGATATTCCGGCTTTGCGGATTACTACTTCAAGAGTTCTTACATCTGAGGAGACGCAAGAAATAGAAGATATACTTACTTTCAGGGCGGAAAGGTACATTGAGTTGGAAGAGAAAACCTGTATGCTGCGTAAGTTCTCCAACCCTCTGAAATCCCTTATGGTTTCTAATCAAAAAGAAGCCGAAGAAGCTGCCACTCTCTTACGAGGAGAATGGGGCATGGGTACTGCAAGCATTACAAGCGTCTATCGTCTGTTGGAACGCAAAGGAATAAAGTTAATCGAAACCACATTGCCGCAAGGAGTGTTGGGTTTGAGTACATGGTGTGAAAAGAAATATCCGCTGATAGTCATGAATGCCGACAAGTCCGACACCACTACTGAACGTACACGCTTCACTGCCATTCATGAATTGGGACACTTGCTTCTGAATATAGCGATAGAATGCGACAAGGAACGCATTTGCAATCAATTTGCAGGTTGCTTTCTCTTACCCAAAGAGGTTATGTATGAGGAATTGGGAAGCAAACGGGACTTTATTACCTTGGAAGAGGTATTGGATTTCCATTTGGAGTACGGAGTTTCCGTTGCTGCCATTATTCATCAGGCTTGGGATTTGCGGATTATAACATCGGAGCATTACAACCACTGGTTTGACAATATAATATCAAAAAATAGGACAGAGAAAGGCTGGGGCAATTATCCGATAAAGGAAACACTCGGCAGAGAGAAACGAATGCAAACCATATCTGAACAAGCCGACAATGACAAAACATCTAACAATAACACGAAAGTAATAAAATATAGTAATCAATAAAATATTAAGTATCATGAGTAATTTCAATGAATTTACACATTTGTATCAGTTATCAAAGACATTGCGTTTTGAGCTAAAACCAATAGGGGAAACGCTTAAACATTTCAACGAAAGCGGCATCTTGGATCAGGACGAACACAGAGCCGAAAGCTACAAGAAAGTCAAAAAACTAATAGACCGCTACCATAAAGAGTTTATGGAAGAAGCGTTGAGAGACTTTGTGTTTCAAATGGACGATGAAGGAAAGAATAACTCTCTTAGTGAATACTTTTTCTTGTATTCCCTCGGCAAAAGAACCGAAGCTCAAGACAATGACTTCAAGGACGTTAAGAAGAACTTGCGGGAACAGATTGCAAAGTATTTCAAAGCTTCACCCAAGTACAAGAACCTGTTTAAGCAAGAGCTAATCAAAGAAGACTTATGCAACAACATGCAATGCAACGAGGAGGAGCAGAAATTAGTTGAAGAGTTCCATAACTTCACAACCTACTTCACAGGTTTTCATGAGAACCGCAAAAACATGTATTCCGATGAGGAGAAATCAACCGCTATTGCATTCAGGCTTGTACATCAAAATCTTCCGAAGTTCATAGACAACATTGGAGTGTTCGACAGAGTAAGAAATATAGATGAAATAAAAGCAGGCATAGAAAACTTGCAAAAGCACTTTGAAACAGAGGGGTTGTTCAAACAGGGAGAAAAGATTGAAGATTTCTTCACCTTGGATTATTACAGCCGTTTGGCTGTTCAAAGTCGAATAGAGATATACAACGCCATTCTTGGAGGCAAAACCACAGAAAAAGGCGAAAAAATTCAGGGCTTAAACGAACTCATCAACCTTTACAATCAACAACACAAGGAAACTCATTTGCCGAAAATGAAAGCCTTGTTCAAACAAATTCTCTCCGACCGTCAGGCTGTTTCTTGGATAGAGGAAAGCTTCAAGAGCGACAACGAAGTTTTGTCTTCAGTCAACGATTTCTATGAGAATTTGAAACAAAATGAGATATTTGAAAGAACGAAAGAACTTCTAACTTCAGTGGGCAGCTATGATTTGAGTAAGGTTTATATCACTAATGACCAACAACTCACAAGCATTTCGCAACAGCTCTATGGCAGTTGGGCTGTAATAGAGAACGCTATACTTGCTGAAATGCAAAATGAGACACCTCGGAAAAAGAAAGAAGATGCCGAGAAGTATAACGAAAGATTGAAAAAGGCTTATTCTAACAGAAGCAGCTTCTCCATTGCGTACATCGACCAATGTTTGGAAGCCGTCTTTGGCGAAAATCGTATCCCTGTGGAACAACACTTCGCAAACCTCGGAAAAGCAGAAATTGAAACCGAAGCAGAATGCAGGAAAATCAAAATACCCGATGTTTTCACCCAGATAGAGCAGACTTACTCTGCTGCAAAAACTCTGCTTTACAATCCTTATCCGAAAGGCAAACACCTATCACAATCTGACGAAGACATTGAGAAAGTAAAAAATCTGCTTGATGCTCTCAAACGTTTCCAACACTTCATAAAGCCATTGACAGGTAGCGGAGATGAAGCTGAGAAAGATGAAATGTTTTACAGTGATTTAACCGAACTGTGGGCAGAAATCGATCAACTCAATTCTCTATACAACAGAGTAAGAAATCACCTTACAGGCAAACCCTACTCAGAAGAGAAACTCAAGCTCAACTTTGAGAATACCTCCTTACTAACCGGCTGGGATAAAAATATGGAACGTGCCAACACGGCAGTTATTCTTAGGAAAGGAAAGTTGTATTACTTGGCAATCATGAAGAAAGAGCATAACAGCATTTTCGCTTCAGATAATTTACCTGACAAGGGAGAATGCTATGAAAAGATGGTTTATAAACAGATAGCATTACCTTTGGGATTTGGAGGATTTGCAAGAAAATGTTTTGGCTCTGCCACAAAATTGGGGTGGACTTACCCGACAAACTTACTAAACAAAGAAGGTAAGATTATCATCAAAGATGAAGAAGCGAAAGATGTCCTTCCCGAACTTATTGATTGTTACAAAGATTTTCTAAACATCTATGAGAAAGATGGCTTCAAATACAGTAGCTATAACTTTAAGTTCAAACCTTCAAATCAGTATGAAAAACTCAGTCAATTCTTTGCTGAAATTCAACAGCAAGGCTATAAGATAACGTTCCAAAACATTTCTTCGGACTACATAGACCAACTTGTAAACGATGGTAAACTCTACTTATTTCAAATATACAACAAAGACTTCTCTCCTTCCAGCAAGGGAACACCGAATATGCACACGCTTTATTGGCAAATGCTCTTTGATGAAAGAAATTTGAACGATGGTGTCTATCAACTCAACGGACAGGCTGAGGTCTTTTTCAGAAAGAAAAGCCTTAACTATACCAAGCCTACTCACCCTGCCAATCAAGCAATTGCAAACAAGAATCCATTCAAAAAAAAGGACAAAAGCGAATTTACTTATGATCTTATCAAGGACAAAAGGTTCACGATGGATAAGTTTTTATTCCATGTACCTATAACAATCAACTTCAAGAGTAGCAAAACATACGATATTGATGCTAAAGTTCGTCAATGGTTGCAAAAGGCTGACGATGTTCATATCATAGGTATAGACAGAGGTGAACGACATTTACTGTATTTGACCGTGATTGACTGTAAAGGCAACATCAAAGAACAGATGTCGCTCAATACGATTGAGAACGAATACAACGGCAACACCTACGCATTTGACTATCATAAACGTTTGGACGAGAAAGAAAAGGAAAGAGATGCAGCAAAAAAGAGTTGGAAGACGGTTGAGAACATAAAGGAGTTGAAAGAGGGTTATCTGTCGCAGGCAATTCACAAAATCACTCAACTTATGTTGAAATACAATGCGATCATTGTGCTTGAAGATTTGAATATGGGTTTTATGAGGGGTAGGCAAAAGGTTGAAAAGCAGGTTTATCAGAAGTTTGAGAAAATGCTTATAGACAAATTAAACTATCTTGCCGACAAGAAGAAAGACCCGAGCGAAATGGGCGGAGTACTGAATGCCTATCAGTTGACAAGCAAGTTCGAAAGCTTTACAAAACTTGGTCGTCAGAGTGGTTTCTTGTTCTACATTCCGGCTTGGAACACATCGAAAATTGATCCCGTTACAGGTTTTGTCAATCTTTTCGATACTCAATACAAAAGCGATGATAAGGCGAAGATGTTCTTCAGTAAGTTCAAATCCATAAGCTACAACAAAGATAAAAATTGGTTTGAGTTCTCTTTTGACTACAACGACTTCACAAACAAAGCTGAGGGCACAAAAACACAATGGACGGTATGTACCAACGGGGAAAGGATTGAAAATTTCAGAAGTGGGCAAAAACCGAATCAATGGGGCGGAAGAACAATAAATCTAAGTCAGAAGTTCAAGTCTTTGTTTGATGAATATGGCATAGACTTTACCAAAGATTTACAGAATGCCATCTGCTCACAATCGAAGAAGGGTTTCTTTAAGCAGTTGCTCTATCTTTTCAAGCTGACTGTACAGATGAGAAACAGTAATACAGAAACTGATTATCTTATTTCTCCGGTTTGCGATAGGAACGGCAATTTCTATGACAATGGCAACAACAACTACGATAATGATTTACCAGAGAATGCAGACGCAAACGGTGCTTACAATATTGCAAGAAAGGGTTTGATGATTTTAAACCATATCAAGCAAAGTTCGGATCCTTCCAAGAAACAAGAGTATAACCTGACGAACAAGGCTTGGTTGAACTTTGTGCAGAAAGGTTCCGTCGAGGGGAAATAATGAATGATTATATCAGTATTTCAACTTTGAATGATTTTATCTTCTGTCCGTATTCCATATACCTGCATAATGTGTATATGGAAGCGGACGAGGATATTTTCAAAGCCACTCCGCAAATAAGAGGCACACAAGCCCACAGCGGAGTTGACAAGAAGACCGGCAGTTCGAGAGCTTGCGACATACTGTCTTTACCGGTGTGTAGTAATGCTCTCGGTTTGTATGGTGTAATTGATATTTACAAGAGCGACAAAGCCTTGTTGGTCGAACGGAAATATAAATTGAAGAAAATCTACCGCGGACAGTTATACCAATTATGGGCTCAGTATTTCTGTATGATAGAGATGGGGTATGAAGTAAAGCAGATTGCATTCTATGAAATATCTACCAACAAACTATTTCCACAAACTATCCCTGAAGAGTCGGAGAAAGAAGAGTTGGTAAATTATCTCGTTGCTTTACGTTCCTATAATCCCGATTCAGATAATTCAAAGCCCAATCCGAATAAATGTGTTCATTGCATATATTGTAATCTTTGCGACAAAACAGAATCAGACAATGTTTACACATAAAGATATAAAGACCCGTTCCGTTTTTGTGATTAACTGCTTTGAGAAAGAACGCTGTTTGCGACTGAGGAGCGGAGAATTGCTACTTTCAGAAAACAAGGACGGTAAAGAAGTTACTCTCACAAAGTTTCCTTTTCAGAAGATACTCGCCTTATTTGTCATCGGTTCTATGAGCATAACCACTCCTTTGATTGAGAAATGCAAAAAGTATGCAGTGGCTCTTGTAGTAGTCAAAGCAAACCT
>URCX01000083.1 GCA_900546465.1 uncultured Bacteroidota bacterium
GCGGAGAAGGCGGTGGCAGTGGAACATCTTTCTTTTTGGGAGACAGAGGTGCCAAATCCTTAGGCAAGCCTAATTCTTCAACATCTGAAACCGGTAATGTGGTTGTTGAGATAAAGGTTGACCAAGAAGGTAATGTGATTTCGGCAAAAGGAGGAGCCAGAGGGACTACTTTGTGGGATAACAACCTTTGGAGACGTTGTGAGCAGGCTGCACGAAAATCCAAATTTGCCGCAGACCCAAATGCTCCCGAAGTTCAAAAGGGTACAATCACCTACAAATTCAGATAATATACTACATTAAAACAGTATCTCTATGAGAATACTCCATACTTCCGACTTTCATATCGGGAAGAGGCTTTATTCATGCGAGAGACGGGAGGAACAGCAAGCTGTTCTTAAAGAACTATCGGACGTATGCCGCAGGGAGAATGTCGATCTTGTCCTTGTGGCAGGCGATTTGTTCGATAATTTCAATCCCTCTGTTGCTTCTATGAGTCTACTGTATGATTCCTTATGTGATATAGCCGATGGCGGCAAACGTCCCGTTATTTTGATAGCAGGCAATCATGATTCACCGGACCGTATAGACATGCCGGATAGTTTTGCTCGAAAAAACGGCGTGTTTTTCCTTGGTAATTACGATGCTTTGCAGCAGGAAATCAAACTTAACGATAGGATTACGATAGAAAAAACGGCTCAAAATTATATGCAGTTGCGGTTTTCAGATTATGATTACCCTTTACAACTTATCGTAACTCCTTTCGTGAACGAGCAGAGACTGAGAGAAAAATTCGATTTCGAGAATGAAGAAAGCATGTTGAGGGATTATTTGCAGCAAGTATGGCAGCAAACCGTGGATACTTATGCAACGGAAAGAGGAATTAAGATTTTGATGACACATCTCTTTGTTTTGAAAGACGAGAATGATACAACCCTTGAGCCGGAAGACGAGAATGCTATAAATATAGGCGGATTGTCTGCAATATATGCAGATAATATACCTTCGCAAATTCAATATACCGCCCTCGGACATCTTCACCGTATGCAGAGAGTGGGAAAGAAAAATATATGGTATAGCGGCAGCCCTTTGGCGTACAGTTTCAATGAGGACGAACAGCAGAAATATTTTCTGATAGCGGACATCGAGCCTGAAAAAGAGCCTGTTGTCAGAAAACTTGCGATACAAAGCGGAATTGCAATTAAGAATCTGACTGCAGAGAGTGTGGAAGAGGCTTTGGAAGTTCTATCCGAAAATCAAGATTATTGGGTTCAGCTACGTTTGATTACCGATAAGGCGATTTCATACGAGCAAAGCTCTCAACTGCATTCTGCTCACAGTCGTCTGCTTCAAATAATACCTGAAATAAAATCCGAATCTCTTGCAGGTCGGCAAAGAAGTAAAATCCTCGAATTGCAAGACAATCCCGTGGAATTGTTTTCCGAGTTCTACAAAAGCACTCATGGAGGACAGGAGCCCGATGGGACTTTGACGGAATTGTTTCGTGAAGTAATGAATTGCAAGAATGAAACCCATTAAATTAAGTATAGAGGGCGTTTTTTCCTATCGGAAGAAGCAGGTGATTGATTTCCGCAAATTGTCTGCCGCAGGCATATTCGGTATATTCGGCAATACGGGAAGTGGAAAGTCGTCCATAATAGAGGCTTTGATATTCGCATTATACGGAAAGTTGGACAGGATAAGCGGAAGACGTGTGGATTTAATCAATCTGAGGAGCGATAAGGCTGTGATTGAGTTTGAATTCGAGTCTTTCGGCAAAAGCTATATTGCCGTGGCAAATCTCAAACGTACAAAGGATTCTTATGCAGGTAAGAACATGATGTATGTTATGAAAGAGGGGGAATATCGTTCTGTCGGAGAGAATGTGAGTGTTGAAGATATAATAGGTTTGTCCTATGAGAACTTCTGCAAAATTGTAATCATACCACAGGGCAGGTTTCAGGAGTTTTTTTCCCTTACAGAGGCTGCAAGGACGGCTATGCTTAAAGAAATATTCCCTGCTCTCAGAGCATTTGACCTTACAAACGCCGTCAAGGAATTGCGGGAAAGGACAAAAGCCGACTTGGATGTAAATGCCGGCAAATTAAGTCAGCTTGAGGAATATACGAAAGAGGCTTTTGAAGAGGCAACTGCTCGTTTCTCCCAAATAAAAGAGGCATATGAACTTGCCGAAAGACAGAATAATCAACTAAAACACACTCTCAGCGAGGAAAAGTCTTTGTTGCAGTTGTTTGAAGAGAAAGAAAAGGCATCGCAAGAAAGAGAAGGCTTAATGCAACGCTTGCCGCAAATATCTGCTGCGGAGAAAGAATTGAATGCTTATGAGATTGCGACCAATAAGTTCAAGACAGCATTGTCGGTCTATGACAACTGTTTGTCTCAAATAAGGGATACGGAGACGAAAAGCAAGGAAAATGCTTCCGGACTTGTAAAAGAAAGGGAAAGAAACAAGGAAGTAAGACAGGCGTATGAGGAAATATTGAAAGAAGATGAGCAAACACCTTTGCAAAAGGAGGAGATAAAGCAGTTGGAGGCTCTTATGGAGTTGCAAAAGGTGGAGTTGCAAAAGGAGAATCTGAATTTACAACTTTCGCAGCAGAAAGCAAACGAGGCAAAGGGCAAAGAACTTTCTCAAGATTTGGAGAGAAAGAAACAGTCCTTAGAGGCGGAGATTGCGAATATGGAAGCAAAACTACCCGACCCTGCAAGATTTGCGGCAGTAAGGAATTGGTTTTCTGAAATGGATGTTTTATCCAAAGGAGAGGAGAGAATAAAGGGAGAACTTGGCGAATTGGAAAGGCAGATGGTCGTGTTGTTCGACAAGCTCGGAATTCCGCAACATGAGGATTTCGCCTCATCGGCGGAGAAAAGGCGTATGAATTTGCAGCAAAGGATTTCCACATTGGAAAACGAGCGTTTGAAATATTTGCAGGAGCAGGCGATATGTCGTTATTCTGCTTCGCTTGTCGATAACGAACCTTGTCCGTTATGCGGTAGTCTTTCTCACCCAAAACCCGCCGACAGAGGTGTTACGGATAAGCGTCTTTCCGAAACGGATACTGATATTCGCATTTCAAGAGAGCGTTTGGATAATTTGAATAAGGTGATTTACAGCTATGATTCCCTATTAAAACAAAGCAATGCCAAGAAAGCGGAATTGCAATCCAAGTGCGAGGAGATTGAGTTGTGGGAGAAGCAATTTGTTTGGGCGGAGTATGAGGGCAAAACTTTTGATGAGGTGAAAGCAAGGGAAAAAGCCGATGCGGAATTACGAAGTGGGATAAATGCAAGACGTAAAGAACTCGATGTATTAAGGCAACGCTCAGATAAGTACGTAAAGCGATTGAACGAGATAGAAAATACAATAAACACCATAAGTAACGAGCTTTCCAAATATGCCGGAAGAACGGAGCAGTTGCTTGCAGGGGTGAGTTCGAACTTGCAAAAAAAGTACTCTTTTTGCAGTGCGGAGGAGTTGAATGAAGAGAGGGAAAAACGAAACGCCCTTTTGGAAAAACGAAAGGCCGAAAGAATTTCACGAAACGCCCTTTTAGAAAATTCAAACGCCCTTTTAATTCGCTTGGAAAACGATGAGAAACATTACAGCTCGCAAATGTCTATACAACAGCAACAAAAAAGCGAAACAGAGGAAGCCTTGAAGAACGCTTTGCAGGAAAGTGAGTTTTCTGATTTGGAACAGGTGCGTCAGATATTGGACATGCGTGTGGATATGCAGGCTGTGAGAAGCCGAATCAATGATTTCCATTCGCAGAAGAAAATGATGGACAGTCGTTATGCCGAACTTTCGGAACAGACTGCTGATAAAATCAAACCCGATGGGGAAAAAATCAGGCATAACGAGCAAAGCCTTGCACAAAAAGAAGCGGAATTGAAGACAATGCTTGAAGAAAAGGGCAGGATAGAGGGCAGAGTGAACCTAATTGAAGAAAAATTGAAAGAGAAGCATGATTTGCAAAAAGCATACGACGCATTATTCGCACGTTTCAACGGCTTGGAGGAATTGTTCAATATGTTCAAAGGCGAGAAGTTCGTCAAGTTTATTTCTTCCGTCTATATAGAACAGCTATGTTCCAAAGCCAATGAGCGTTTACGCATAATAAGCAACGGGAAGTTTGAAATCCGTTACATGGATAACTCTTTCTTTATAGCGGATTACCTGAATGAGGGCAAGACACGCTCGATTAAAACTCTGAGCGGCGGACAGATGTTTCAGGCTTCTTTGTGTATGGCGTTGGCACTGGTGGATACAATACGTTTGAACTCCGATACAAATCAGGATTTCTTTTTCATAGATGAGGGATTCGGTACACAGGATACAGAAAGCCTCGATTTGATTTATCAATCGTTGAAAGCCTTACGTAAAGAAGAGAAAGTAGTCGGTTTGATAAGCCATAGCGATGTGTTGAAAGAGAAGATAACAAGCAATATAAGCATAATAATGGACGAGAAAGAGGGAAGTATCATAGAATACGGCAGTTTGTAAAAATTGTTTGTGATTTTATGTACTTAAAGTAAGAAATGAAAGAGAGGTATTCGTCTCAATCAAACTCTCGGACTGCGGATTTTCAATTTTTGTTTAAGTTGTGCGAAATCGGAAACGCCCAATACTTCCGCCTCTTTCAACAAGAGTTTGGCACAACCCACAGCGTCTGCATCGGATTTATGATGTTGGAAATCGAAACCGAAATTATGACAAAGGTAATCCAAGGAATATTTAGGGGAATCAGTCCATACAAGACGTGCAATCTGATATGTGCAGAAGTATCTTGCTGTAGGTAATTCCATTTTGTAATGTCGCAATGTCTTTCTCAGGACATTGATGTCGAAACTTGCATTGTGAGCAATCAGAAATTGGTTATCGAGATACGGACGCACCTCCTCCCACAATGTATCGAACTCAGGTGAAAACTTTACGTCCTTTTTGTGTATGCCATGTATCTTTTGGGCATAGAAATGGAAGTAAGGATAACATATAGGCTTGATTAGCCAGTTATGAGTCTCCGTTATCTCGGAATTTTTCACCACGGCGATGCCCAAAGAGCAAGGAATATATTTATCGGCAGTCTCGAAATCTATTGCAACAAAGTCAAACATATCGTAAAGAAAGGAAGCCCTTTCGGACTTCCCTTTGTTTTATTATTTGTTATTGAAGTTACCCAAGCCCTCATCGAGGAACTTTATGAAGTTATCTATGTTTCTGTCGTAGGATTTAGGTTCTTTTGTAAGTATATTACCGTCTGCGTCCATGAGAACGTACAATGGTTGGGCGTTTGCGTGGAAAGACTCTATTTGGAAGTTATGATTCTTCTTTCCAAGCGTCTTTATGGTCTTGCCATCTTTGGTTTTCACCCATTCGTTCTCCGGCAGCTCTATATTATTCACGTCTGCATATAAGGCAACCATCACAAAATTTTCGATAAGTCTCTTCTTGACTTGTGGATCTACCCAGACATAGTTCTCCATCTCACGACAGTTTGCACAAGTCTTGCCTGTGAAGTCTATAAACAGCGGTTTATTGACTTTTTTCGCATATTCTTTTGCTTCTTCAAGGTCGAAGAAACCCTCAAAGCCCGTAGGAAGGTGCAGATCCTTTGCATATTTTCTGTCAAGAGGTAAGCCCGAAACTTTTTCTGCTTCTGCAACGCTCTTGTTTTCAACTGCTATTCTGACCAAATCGAAATCCTGTGTTGTGGCAGGCGGAATATAACCGGAGATAGCCTTTAATGGAGCACCCCAAAGACCAGGCAACATATAGACTACAAAAGAGAATGTAATCAAAGCAAGGAACAATCGTGGCACGCTTATCTTTTCGAGAGGTTCGTCCCCTTTGAATTTCAGCTTTCCAAGAAGGTAGAAACCCAACATTGAGAACACTACAATCCATAGGGCAAGGTATGTCTCCCTGTCAAGTATTCCCCAACCGGCAGACAAATCCGCCATGGAGAGGAACTTTAAGCCCAAAGCGATTTCAATGAAGCCGAAAACAATCTTTACTGTGTTCAACCACGAACCTGATTTCAATTTCTTCAAAGCCGCAGGGAACATAGCCAAAAGAGTGAACGGTAATGCAAATCCGACAGCAAATCCAAGCATTGACACAAGGAATACGTAGCTATTGCTTGAACCTGACGCCATTTCAATCAAGGCTGCACCCAATATGGGACCTGTGCAGGAGAAAGACACCAATACGGTGGTCAATGCAATGAAGAACGTTCCGAGATAGCCACCTTTGTCGGCGTTCTTGTCTGATTTGTTTATCAATCCGCTTGGCATCGTTATCTCAAACAGTCCGAAGAAAGAGAAAGCAAATATCATGAAAATGATAAAGAAAATCAAGTTCGGTATCCAGTGAGTGGAGATTATATACATGGCATCTCCACCAAGCAAAAGGGTGAGCGTCAAGCCTAAAACGGCAAACATGAACACTATGCTTGCTCCGAAGAAATATGCTTGCTGTCTTCCTTTTCTGCTGGACTTGTTTCCTTTCATGAAGAAGGAAATCGTCATCGGTATCATAGGGAATACGCAAGGCGTTATCAAGGCTAACAAACCTGCCGTGAAGGAAACAAGAAATACTGTAAGCAAAGACTTGTCGGAATCTGCTTTATGCTCGGATATTTGAGCCGTTGCCTTATCCAAACTGTCTGTTTTGCTTGCAAGAGCAGGCTTTTCCTCTTGTGAAACAGTATCTTTATTCAAACTTGTGTCCGTCGACTCGTTCTGAGCAAGCAACGGAATGTTTGTAAAGTGAGGATTGCCTTTTACATTAAAGGAATATTCCACATCATTAGGTGGAATACAACTGCCTTTTTCGCATAATTGGAAAGATACTTGCCCTTTCACGAGAAAGTCTTGGTCTGTCTTTATTTTTATTCTTTGACGGAAAGTAACGTTCTGCTTAAAAAATCGTGCGGTATCCTTTTCAAAGACATCATACTCCGATATCGGCACCGGCTCTTTCACTCCTCCGATAAGCTCGTATGCATTGTTTTTCTCGAAAGTAAAGACTATCGGTTGCTCCGTGCCTTTGGTATGTTGTGAATAGATATGCCAATCTCCGCTCAGCTTGCAATGTAATACCAATTCGGCGATGGAATCATTGATTTTTTTCGTTTTGAAGTCCCATTTCGCAGGACTTTGTGCATGTATTCCGAGGGCGAAGAACAGATTTGCCGACAGAATGATACAAAATAGTCTTATGTTTCTCATAAAGATTGAATTATTTGATTTATACTATTATTTGCTTAACCATACAGAAGGGTTCAGGTGATGTGTTCCTTTGAAAATTTGGAACTTGAACTCACTTACTCCATCTTCATTAGTGTTTACTATTCCTATTGTTTGCTTTGTGGATACTTTTGCTCCGCTTTTGACACTTACGCTCTGCAAATTGGCATATACAGTCATGTACTCGCCATGGCGTATTATGACAACCATTCCCGAAGGTCCTTTTGCAACTCTGGAAACCTCACCATCGAACACCGCCCTGACCGCAGAACCTTTGGTTGTTCTTATGTCTATTCCCTTATTCTCTACTTGTGTGCCTTTGATTTCAGGGTGCGCATGAACACCGTAAGAAGAGACAACAACACCTTTAATCGACGGCCATGGCAACTTGCCTTTGTTTGCCTCGAAATTGCTTGACAATGTAACCTCTTCCGGAGTTGTGGCAATGGTATAGTTTTTCTTTTTAGCCGTTTCCATTGCGGCTTTATTCGCTGCCACTTGCTTTTTATCGGCAGAGGAAGATGTCGCTTGGGCTTCCATTTTCTTTTTCCTGGCTGCCGCCAACTGTTTTTGTTTCTGCACTTCCGCTGCAATGGCATTATCTATCTGCTGTTGCAATTTCTTGACTTGAGCTTGTTTGTTTTTGAGATTCTTCGTTATTTGTTTCTCCTGTTGCTGCAGATTGCGGACGGTCTTCTCTTTTTCGTTCTTTTCCTTGTTCAATGCGTCTTTGTTCTTCATTTCCTGTTGCAACAAAGATTCCTGACTGGTCTTCTTGACCTCCAATTCATTGGTACGCTTCGATAATTCGTTGGTTTTCTCCCTTATTTGCAGCAATTTCTTTTTTTGCATATCGCCAAACTGACGGAAAAAAATGTATCGTTGATATGCTTCCTTGTAATCCTTTGCAGCAAAGATGAAAAGCAGTTTGTCCGTTGCCGTTTTATTCCTTTGTGCATAGCGGAGCATTTGTGCATAACTTTCTTTCAAACCCTCTATTTCCTTACATAATTCGCTGATAGACTTCTTCGTACTTTTGATTTCATTGTTCAGCATACCCATTTGGGAAGATATGTTCTTGATAAGCTGTTGTCTGCTTGCAATCTTTTTTTTCAGCACTTGCAATTCCGAAGTGGACATTTTCTTTGTTTTCTTCGTTTCTTTCAAGATTGCATTCATGGATGCAATCTCCTTTTCCAATTTTGCCTTCTGTTTTTCCAATTTGTTGCGATCCTGAGCAGAGGCAGTATCAACGGAAATTACCGTCAGGATTGCTGAAAGTGTGCAGATTATAAGCGGCTTAAAGCAAATATGTTTATTCAAGGACATATTCCGAGGTTTGTTTTCAAACTCCAAAGGTACAAATAATCCTTGAAATTGCAAATTTTCATGCCTGTAAACGGCATTTTGTCTCCTTTTCTCTTCCTTTTCTTTCCGGTAAAAACCAAGACAAAAACCTCGTCTTCATACTCCCTCCGCTGAAACGCCGTTCTAATTTTCCGGAACGGCGAAAGAATTTCTTAGAACGGCGTTTGG
>URCX01000084.1 GCA_900546465.1 uncultured Bacteroidota bacterium
CAGTGTTTTCAATAGTTTGGTCTACATTATTATCATCATATTTTGAAGTAATTGAATCATCGTCGTTGTTTGTTTTTTTATCAGTAATCTTATTGCTTTGCTCTTCGTTACCAATAGCATTCTTCAAACACTCTTTTGCATTATCTAATAATCTTTGTATTGTATTTTTTTCTGTTGTATTAAGCTCTTCATAATTTCCAGATAAATAATCTTGTAAAGCTTTAAATTCATTTTTGTCACTGGTGAGGTGTTTATACCCATTCTTAGGATTATTTGTCAGAGATTTGTTTGTATTTTTCGCCATAGAACTTTTGCATTGAATCCTTTGTTATCTCGTTTTCGCACCTCTCCATTGGAGTTATATTTTTTCTTGCTTCTATCCAAGGTTTTTCATTATGCGTCATCGCTTCAAGTTGAGTTCCGCTAAAACGAGCGTAGTTTTCCAATATGTAATTCATGAATTCTTTGTCTATGTCGTCAAAAGAATTTTGGATTTCCTTATTCAAAACATCATCAACTCCTATAACTGAATATAATGATTTCGATTCTTTGAAACGTTCATACAAAGGACGACAAACAGGACCGTGAACCCATGCCTCAAACTTTCCAGACAAGAATGCTTGACCATGAATGCCAAGATGCCAAGCTTGCACATAATAAACTAATTTCTGTAATTTCAAATTTATTAAAGGAAAACTTTCATCGCTGTTTAGCGACATTATGATGTAATCAGCGACATCATTTACGTTATACGGTTTCATATGCTATATTTGAATTAAAATGTTTGTATGATTGGCTTTACCTTAGCAAAGGTATGTTTTTATTCAAACGTATACTGCTATTCATCTTTCAAAAAATACACTTTATTCAGTATTGAAACGGTTGAAATCATCACTTTATTGTCTGCTTGGAAATAAAGCGGTTTTTTTCTTTTTCCAATTGCCGAAATAATTTTTTCTATTTGGGATTTGTCATGCTTAAAGCGAGGTTTTATCTTTACCATATACAAAGTCTTGCTTTCGTTGACGAAAGGGGAGGAGTGGGGCTTATTGCAGGAATGCAGGCAAGTCGCAAATGCTTTCTTCGTATTCCTCTGCCATTGCATAAATATGGTCGATTTGTTGCAATGTGCGTTCTATCTCGTTTTGGTAAACATCAGGCTTTTGCAACATCTTTTCCAATGTGCGGAAAGTGATTTGAAGATATGGGTTTATGATGGTGAAGTATTTGTCGGCAAGGGGTATGCGGATTTGTTCCGAATTGCTTTCTTCGGCTTGTTCGATAAGGCGTAACCATTGATTGACGAGACTGAATATTTCTATTCTTTCTTGGGATTGTTGTCTTTCGTTCAAAGAGAAGTAATGATTGCATTGCTTCTCAAATTCTCCTACGGCATATTGTATGTACTTTCTCGCTTTATTGCTTTCGCCCGAAAGGGAATAGAGCATGGCTATATCTGCCCATGCAAGCGGGTAGTAATGCTTATCGGTCGGGAAATTAGTCTCCAAAGTATTGCAAACAAATATGGCTTTCTCCTTTTTGTCGGTTTGGAAGAGTTTGTATGCAAGGCTTATTGAGACTTGGAAGTATTGGCTGACCATGTCCCTTTCTATTTCATTGTAATATACTCCGTTTTTCTTGAAGTTCCTCCATTGGAAAGCGTGTGAGAAGTTTGCAAACATCTTATCCTCGTCTATCACTCCGGCTTTTTGTTCTATGATTTCCTTTTTCGCTTTTTTCTTGCTGCTTAAACGATAGGCGAAACCCTCCAATCGCATATAATTCTCCAAACCGAAGAAATCATCTACGGAATAGGAGGAGAAGTAAAGGGGACGGCTTTCGATATTGGCAGCGATTATGTCCAAGGCGGCAAGCGTTGAGCGGGAAAGGTCGAGCTTGTCATATTTCCAGACAATGGTATCCGAACCTTTGCGGAGGAAGAAGCGATTTGTGTTCAAATGATGAACCCTCATTCCGTAGAACAATTCGCTTTGCTCCGGCTTTGAGAGGTTTTTTATGGCTTGCGATAATTCCAAGGTGTCGAAAGAGGGGTATATCTGTGCATAAAGGAAGTTGCCTTTATAGGATTGGACGGGTATATTGGTCTTTATCGGAGCGGAATCGTATTCACATCGGGCAAGCTGTGTGATTTGTTCCTCTGAATTGAGCAGTTGCAGGTTTATCACCCTCACATCGCGGCGTATTCCGCCAACATTCTGAGCCCACCAAAGGGGAAAGGTATCGTTATCGCCGTTTGTGAACAGTATGGCATTCTTTTCGCAGGAGTTCAGCATGCTTATGGCAAAATTGCTTGCCGTATATTGTCCGTGATGATTGTGATCGTCGAAATTTTGCCAGAGCATAAGCAGAGGAACCGTCAGAAAGGCAGGTGCAACATAGCGGGGGTAACGCAGTCTGACCATATTGACTATAATCTGGCTGAGACCTAATACGCCGACTGCCAACCACATACTCATGCTTACGAAAGAAAGCAAGAAGACATAGTCTCTTTCCCGCGGCTGATAGGCGGATTGATTGAGAAAGAGAATAAGGGCAAAGGAGTTATAGAAGAAAAGAGTGGCGTTGACGGTGAAATGCTTGGGGTCTTTCGCCACCTGATAGAACGAACCGAAGAGACAGAGCAGCAATGGTATTGCCCAATAGATGTTCCTGCCCTTTGCAGCCTGCGGATTTACTTCCTCCGTACTTACATTCAAAAAATTGTCCACCGGTTTGAGACCTGTCGCCCACTGAGAGTTCTTATAGTCTCCGTAACCTTGAACATCATTGGTTCTTCCGCAAAAGTTCCATAGCAGATAGCGGAAATACATATAGTTCATTTGGTAAGCAAAGAAGAATTGCAGGTTTTGGGCAAAGGAAGGCTTCTCCCTCTCCTGTCCGTTCACCATTACGGTGTTTTTCGCCAATCCCGTCCATTCTATGTAAGCGTTTTCCGTTGCTTCACTCTCGTAATTCCACATTCTTGGAAAGACTGTCTGCAATTCCTTTGCAAAGACGGGTTGCAGTCCCCTGTCTGTCATCTTGAAACTTTCGGGAGGCAGTGCGGTATAGTATTGTCCGTACAAAAGGGGAGCCTTGGTGTAATTCTCCCTGTTTACGTATCGCATGAGGGAGTTGCAATCCGAGGGATTGTAATTGTTCATCGGCGGATTGGCAGAACTTCTTATTGGAACGATTGCGTAAGTGCTTAGTCCTATTATGAAGAAGAGAATGCCGAGAAGGGTAAATTCAAGTCCGGCATAGCCTTTCCATCGAGCAAAGAGCAGACCCGCTGCACTCAAAAGGGCATAAATCACCACCACCGTCATGCCTGCCGCAGTCAAAAGTTTCAATAATGCAGGCAGAACAAAGAACACAAGCACTGCAACAATGCCTCCACCCAGGAAAATGTGCATAAATAAGCCTAAATAGCCTGTTTTTCTGCGGTGAAAGTAAATCACGACAATGGAAGCCGGTAGAACGAGCAGGGAAAGTTGATGGACGCATAATGCCAAGCCGAGAATGAAGACAGCCAAGAGAAGATAGGATTTCTTGGAAGTATCGTCCCATTTCAAGGTAAGCCAGAAGACGATGAGGGACAGTAACATAGAGAGAGCATATACCTCTGCCTCCGTTGCGGAAAACCATATACTGTCGGCAAATGCGAAACATAAGGCTCCTATGACGGAAGCTATGATATTACCAGGCTGCATTGCCGAGAAGCGGTTGAGCATTCGCACGAGTATCCAGAACAAAAACATTACGCTCAAGCCCATGGACAATGGGGAAATGAAACTTACGCAACGCGTAATGTAAATAGGATTATTGAAGCCGAAGAGAGAGGCAAGCAAAGCACCGATTAACTGATACAAAGGGGCTCCCGGGGGATGTCCGATTTGCAAACCCGCTGCCGTTGCTATAAATTCGCCGCTGTCCCAAAAAGACAGCGTCGGATACATAGTGTAGGTATAAAGAGCAATGGTCGATAAGGCAAGTACCCAGCCTGTTATATTTATGCTTTTCCTGTGTTGCATTCTACCAGTTGACGAAAGACTTGTTGAAAATATCCTCTACAAGTTCTTCATTTATTTCTTTGATGAGACTTTCCTCCACATCACCGAGAGAATAGCTGCTGTCGTATTCCTTAAATCTTGAAAACTGTGTCTGATAGTTGGATTTAGGGTTCTGGTTGTTCTTGAAATTAACTCTGATTGTTATCGTAAGACGGTTCTTAGCCGCTTTATCGTTGGAACCTATCGCCGCAGGTGTTACGGAATAAGCTATGATTGTTCCCGAGAAAGAAACATCGGCATTATCGCTCACTTGCATCAAGGAGGTCGAAGAATTGATTTTATTGACAAGGGCATTGGTCATCTCCGAAGCAAGTATGGGTTGAACAAGGCTTGCCCTGTTTATGAAACTCTCTACGGAAAAACTTTTCGTTTCAGGAGAAATCGAAGCCCCCGTGAAAGAGTATCCTCCCACACACGAAGCTCCGATTAAACTTAATACTGTTACAACTAAAATTTTTTTCAAAACCGTAAGGCTTATCGTACAATCAACTTGCCGACCTGCTTATTGTCTATGTTGACAAAGTAAATGCCTTTGTTCTCCAAGCTGATTGTGCCGTTATCATAGCTCTCTATATTCTTTACGGAGCGACCCAAAGCATCCGTTATTCTCACAGAACTTCCTGCCGGAGCGTTCAAGCGGAAATCTCCGCTGCAAGGATTAGGATATATCGCAATTTGGGAAGTCAAATCCAATTTCTCCAATCCTGTATTGTAGTTGATGGTCAAGTCGTCCAAAAGAAGAGAAGCCATATTTGCCGCTGTGTTTTCCTCATCTGTGCCTACAAGAGCAAGGAAAATCAATTCCGTTGCAGGTGTTTCGGAAAGTTTATTCAATTCCATGGTGAAAGAAGCATAGCCCTCGCTTTTCATCATTTCGGGGTCGTTTGTGAAAATACCCATTCCGACGATTTGCCTTTCTTCTCCCTCACCGGCAAACAACAAGGCTTGAAGCAAGAATATATCGTTGGCTGTATCCATTTCGTTGAACTTGTAATAACCGCTTATGGAAGAGGGTTGCTCGTTTAATCTCAAACCATCATGTAAGAGGTTCATGATAACCTCCGGCGAAAAAACCGTATCCTCATCGCCGTTGTTCGTAAACAAGTTGATGACAGCCTCCATATTTATCGTTGCATTGGTTAGAAATCCAGGAACCACCATATCGACGCCTACCATTCCCGCGATAATACTTGGAAGAGGCTTGGGTGCTATCTTGACAGCTGCATTTCCGCTATGCGAATCGGAAGACTTGTTGATGTCGCAAAGATTAAATCCCATATAACCGAGACTGTTCCAGCCCTGAGGAGAATTGCCGCTCCATGACTCGAAATTACCGTTGGTGAATTGTTGGGCATAAGTCGTGCAGAACGCCATTGCCGCAATCAAAAATAATGATACTCTTTTCATATCCTTTGTTGTTTTTATGTGTTACACTCTTTCAATTCCTGTGAAACCGAAAACCAAACATCGAAATGCAGATTTACAGCCTCGCAATCCGCTGCAAAAGTACTACAAATTGTTGATTTGGCAAGATAAAGAGGAGTTTTATTCCGATAAAATCAACAAAAACAAATCCTTCTTGTTCAATGTCGCAATTCGGAACGCCTTTTCGACAAAACAAACCGCCGAAAGAAATTGCCGAAAAGCCGCTTCGTTCAGACTTAACCACTGCTCCTTTCCCCGCATTATTCACTCCAAACACTCAGTCCCATTCTTCCCGTCCCGCATATCCCCTGTCCCGTCCCATGTCCCACCCATACTAAAGTATGGGGTGGGGACTTGGACGGGGGAACAGTAGGGGTTTTATGCTTCATTTTCAGATTTAAGGCTTTGTCCCACAACCGAAACATCTCATGGGACAGGGACACGGAGGAAACATCGCAAGGCAGGATAATTTACCTGCGGCAGCTTTGAGACCCAAGCACTTGGAAAAGAAAAATGACAAAGACGAATGATTTCGGCATTCTTTTTTTTTTGTATCTTTGCTCCTTTGAGTATATATTAGCGATATAAAACGTAAATACGATGAACAATACAATCAACAGACTGATTATTATCGGCAACGGCTTCGATTTGGCACACGGCATGAAAACCAAATACAAAGATTTTGTCAACGGGTATCTTAAGCAACGGATAGAAAGTTTTGATGAAAAAGATTCTGAAGATTTGTTGATCAAAATCAAGTGTAAAAAACAATCTCATAGGTTGTTGAAAGACTACAGACAGTATTTGAAGTTGAAAGAATTGAATATTGAAAGCAGGGTTGAGGCATTACAGTTGGAAGAGATAATGTTGTTGAATATATTGTATGGTAAATTACATCCCAATGAAGGGAATGAGGAAAAAAAAGAGTTTACTGAAGAAGAGGTGCAAGAAATTTTGAATGATTGTACAGAAGAGAATGAGATACGTCTTACGCAGGGAATTATGCAGTTGATCGAGAAACAGGGAGAGTATTCTGTCAGCTACACTCCGTTTTTCAAAAAGGTTTATGATGAAATAGAAAACAAGAATTGGGTAGATATAGAGTACGCATACTATGACTACTTATGTGGTCTGATGAAAAAACTTGATCTTTCCGATGAAAAAGATGTCAAGGAAGAGGTCTCCGAGAAAATAGATGAGTTGAATGAAGAAATGAAATGTATTACAAGCGAGTTGGCGAAGTATTTGCGGAAGCAAGATAAAGAATATGAAAATACGAATGATGCCGAAATGATACTTGAGATTATAAGACCGTTGAGACATCAAGAAATAGCAGTTAGTGCGGAAAAATATTGGAAAGAATTTGTAGCTCAGAGAAAGAAAAGTCCTAATTCTTTTTCTTTTTATGGGAGTGAATTTGATAAACTTACAGATAATGGTAAAGTCTATGATGGGAATAAAAGTGATGATACTGTGCAAAGTGATGAGGATACTGTGCAAAGTTATGATGGTACTGTGCATAAATTGTTTCCGGGAAAAGTATTCTTGCTTAATTTCAACTATACAACAAATAGCGAATCAAGTATAATATCGCGGCTTTCCTCTGCATGTAATGAAAAGCAATTATCGCATCACATTCATGGAGATTTGGATGACAAAAAAAACAGTATCATAATATTCGGCTATGGAGATGATAGCGATGAAATGTATAAGAAGTTGTTGGATAAAAACGATAACAGGTTTTTGGAGAATGACAAAACCGTAAAATATCTGGGTTCTGCAAGATACAGAAATTTTCTCGGCTTTATAGAGTCTGCTCCATTTCAGGTGTGTATCATGGGACATTCGTGCGGTATTTCAGATAAGACTTTGCTAAGCACTATTTTTCAGCACGAGAATTGCGTATCGATAAAGCCTTACTTCTATGAGAATGGAGATAACGATGATTATTATGAGATCATCAAGAATATCAGCCGATGTTTCGATGATAAGAAGTTGATGAGAGACAGAGTAGTCAATAAAGAGTATTGCGAGCCTCTGCCCCAACCGGGTAAGAAATAGGTGATCAGATAATATCTTTATTCCGTGATCGATTAAAGCAATAGGCATGCTTTTTCTCGTATCCTCTTTGCGGAATGGAATTTTTTCATACCTTTGCCAAAGGTGTTTTGTGCGTTTTAATGTTTGACGATGGGAAAGTTTGAAATAAAACCTTTTGTAAAGTGGGTTGGTGGAAAGGGACGTTTGTTGTCCCAACTCGAATGCCTGCTTCCTGATGACTTCGCAAGAAAAGAAGAGGTCAGATATATAGAACCTTTTGTCGGAGGAGGGGCTATGCTTTTTTTTATGCTGAGGAATTATTCCAATGTTAAGTCGGCAGTTATCAATGATATAAATCCGGACTTGATGACTTGTTACAGTGTTGTGAGAGATAAGCCTGAGGAATTGCTGCGTTTGTTGCGGATTATTCAAAGGGAGTATTCCTCTATCGGCAGTACGGAAGAGCAAAAGGCGTTTTATCTTAGAGAGCGGGAAAACTTCAATAATGGAGGGCTTGATGAGATTGAGAAGTCTGCATTGTTTTTGTTTTTGAATCGTACTTGCTTCAACGGACTTTACAGGGTGAATAAATCGGGTGCTTTCAATGTTCCATTCGGCAGCTATGTCAATCCTAATATTTGCGATGAGGCTTTGATAATGGCTGACAGTGAAGCATTGCAGGGAGTGGAGATAATGACGGGAGATTTTGAGGATACGTTTGAGAAAGCCTGCGGAGATACGTTCTTTTATTTCGATCCACCGTACAGACCGCTGAATGCCACTTCTTGTTTCAATGATTATGCGAAACAGGGTTTTGGTGATGAGGAGCAAATGCGTTTGAAACGTTTTTGCGACAGAGTGCAGAATGCGGGATATGGTTTTATGTTAAGTAATTCCGATGGTTTGTACTCCGGAAAGGGTGATTGCTTTTTCGATGACTTGTATAAGGGGTATCGAATCGATCGTGTGATGGCTCCTCGCAATGTTAATGCGGTAGCTTCTAAGAGAGGAAAGATTTCGGAGATACTTGTGCATAATTATTTAGACACGGCAGGGGAGTTGATGTCAAAAGCGATATAGTATGGTTAAGAAAACGGAGAGTGATTTCGAGTTGTTTATCTCACAACTGCAAGAAACGAACAGGACATTGGGGTTCTTTTGTGATTTTGATAAGATTGGTAGAAATGTAGATGAGGTAAGGTTGAACCTTTGCTCGTTGGATTTTCTT
>URCX01000085.1 GCA_900546465.1 uncultured Bacteroidota bacterium
TACTTGGTCGATAAGGTGAATATTGCCCGCAATAAGGTGCAGGTCATAAATCAGTTTCAGCAGAAAGGAACGCATGCAAATCGTTATGATGTTACCATATTGGTGAACGGTCTGCCCATGGTGCAGGTTGAATTGAAAAAACGCGGTGTTGCCATTCGAGAGGCTTTCAATCAGGTACACCGATACAGCAAGGAGAGTTTCAATAGTGAAAATTCTTTGTTCAAGTACTTGCAACTCTTCGTCATATCCAACGGAACGGATACCAGATACTTTGCAAACACTGTCAAGAGAGAAAAGAACAGTTTTGATTTCACCATGAATTGGGCAGAAGCTGACAATACCTTGATAAAAGACCTCAAAGACTTCACGGCGACTTTCTTCCAAAAGAACACTTTATTGCAAGTGATTTTCAAATATTCGGTATTCGATGCAAACAATACTTTGCTTGTTATGCGACCTTATCAGATTGCTGCAACGGAACGTATTTTGTGGAAGATAAAGTGTGCCTACAATGCCAAGAAATGGGGAACGACCGATGGTGGAGGATATATTTGGCATACGACAGGTTCGGGTAAGACACTTACCAGCTTCAAGGCGGCACGGCTTGCCACACGCCTTGACTTCATTTCAAAGGTTTTCTTTGTGGTTGATCGTAAGGATTTGGATTATCAGACAATGAAAGAATACCAACGTTTCTCGCCCGACAGTGTGAACGGCTCCGATAATACGGCAGGTTTGAAACGAAATATCGAAAAGGAGGATAATAAGATAATCGTTACCACTATTCAGAAGTTGAACAATCTGATGAAGTCGGAGAACGATTTGGAAGTATATCAAAAGCCTGTTGTCTTTATCTTTGATGAGGCTCACCGTTCTCAGTTTGGCGAAGCTCAGAAAAATTTGAAGAAGAGGTTCAAGCAATATTTTCAATTCGGATTTACAGGCACACCAATATTTCCGGAGAATGCTTTGGGGGCAGAAACAACTGCAAGCGTATTCGGTCAGGAACTGCATTCATACGTTATTACCGATGCAATCAGAGATGAGAAGGTGCTTAAATTCAAGGTCGATTACAATGATGTCAGACCGAAATTCAAGTCTTGCGAGAGGGAAAGGAATGAAGAGAAACTGAGTGCCTTGGAGAACAAAGAGGCTTTACTGCACCCCGACAGAATCAGGGAAATATCACAATACATATTGCGTAATTTCAGAATAAAGACCCACAGAAACCACAGTGGGCGTGCCGGATTTAATGCTATGTTTGCCGTCAGCAGTGTTGAAGCTGCAAAACTATATTACCAAGAACTCAATAATTTGCAGAAAGATACTGAAAAGCCTTTGAAGATAGCAACCATTTTTTCTTTTGCTCCCAATGAACAACAGCATGCGGCAGGTGAGATTTCGGAAGAGACGTTCGAACCTACTGCAATGGACAGCAGTGCCAAAGAATTTTTGAGTAAGGCGATAGAAGACTACAATGTGATGTTCGGCACGAACTTCGGAGTGGACAGCAGGGAATTTCAAAACTACTATCGGGACTTGTCCAACAGGGTAAAGAAGCAAGAGGTCGATTTGATTATAGTGGTGGGCATGTTTCTTACCGGTTTCGATGCACCGATGTTGAATACGCTTTTTGTGGATAAGAACTTGCGTTATCATGGTTTGATACAAGCGTTCTCTCGCACAAACAGAATATATGATATGACCAAGGCATTTGGTAATATTGTTACGTTTAGAGACTTGGAGCAAGAAACGATAGATGCCATAGCCTTGTTCGGAGATAAAAACAAAAGAAATGTCATTCTTGAAAAGAGTTACAGAGAGTATATCGAGGGTTTTTCCGATATAGTGAACGGTATGTCTTGCAGGGGATATGTGTCTGTGGTTAAAGAGTTGCAGGATAGGTTCCCAAGTCCGGAGAGAATAGAAACAGAGGCTGATAAAAGAGATTTTGTAAAGTTGTTCGGAGAGTATTTGCGAATAGAAAATATCTTGCAGAACTATGATGAATTTACAATGCTTAAAGCTCTGCAAAAAATAGACCGCAACGATAATGCCGAACTTGAAGCGTTCAAGGAAAGTTACTTCTTGGATGAAGAGAAACTTGCTTTGCTTTTGAATACCGACGTTTTGAATGAAAGGATTGTTCAGGACTATCGTTCGACCTATAACGATATTCGCGATTGGCGAAGAAGGGAACAGACGGAAAGGGAACACGAAAAATCCGGACTTGATTGGGATGATGTGGTCTTTGAGATCGATTTGCTTAAATCCCAAGAGATAGATTTGGATTACATTTTGGAATTGATTTTTGAGCATAACCGGAAAACAAAAGATAAAACAACTTTGGTAAGTGAGGTTCGCCGAATAATTAGAGCCGGTGTGGGTAACAGAGCAAAGGAAGGTCTTATTGTAGATTTTATAAATGATACGAATTTAGACAGTATTGAGGACAAACCCGGAGTTATAGAGGCATTCTTTACTTATGCTCAAGAGAAACAAAGGGTGGAGGCTGCAACGCTTATTGCTGATGAAAGACTGAATGAAGAAGAGGCAAAACGCTATATACAACTTTCTTTGAAACGAGAGTATGCCAGCGAAAACGGAACAGACTTGAATGCTCTTTTACCAAAGATGAGTCCGCTAAATCCTCAATACCTGATAAAGAAACAAAGCGTTTTTCAAAAGATAGCTGCTTTTGTAGAGAAGTTCAGAGGAATTGGCGGGGAGATATGAATTATATGCAGAAAATCATATTGACAGAGTAATTTTATGCGGTTGGCTTTTAGCGGATTGACTGTTTGCCGTGATTTTTTCTTCTTTCAAAGTTTGGTACTTTAAGAAAATGTTGTACCTTTGCACTCGCAAATGGGGAGACCAAGTAGCTCAGTCGGTAGAGCACATCCCTTTTAAGGATGGGGTCCCGGGTTCGAGCCCCGGCTTGGTCACAAAGAAAGCGGCTTTCAGATATTTGAAGCCGCTTTTTTTGTTGCCTTATGGATTTTTCGTAACTTTGCTCCCATACATGCTGCGGCTGTCGGCTTGCATGCAGGTGTGTTAAAATGTAAAGGATATGGGGCTTTTCATCATTATATCGCTTTTTCTCCTCGCTTCACATTCGGCGTGGTTTTGCGGGATTGCCCTTTTGCAGTAAATATAAGACTTTAAGAATATGAGAAAATTCAAATCCCTTGTTTTTTGTTTGTCGATGGCTTCATGTCTGCTTTGTGCAAGTGGGGCTTTTGCTCAGAATTTCGATGTGTCGGACTATGAAATAAATCTCGATGTAAATCATTTGCAGGCGAACAGGCATATAGGTTTCACGAAAGTGAAGCTGCGTATGCTTTCTGCGGGTGATACTTCTTTGCAACTTGATTTGAAAAATCAGATTGTGGATTCCGTTTTGGTGAATGATCAAAGGGTGGTATTCGATTACGATGGGAATAAAATTCTTTTTTCTCTTCCGCAGCCTGCTTTGCAGAATGAGGAAGTGGAAGTGAGGGTGTATTATGAGGGAGGCAACAATATAGAGCCATACGGTTGGGGCGGTATTCATTATACGAACGGCATCATTTATAATCTCGGCATTGCTTTCGGTGATTTCCCGCATGCGTACGGCAGGGCTTGGTTTGCATGCAAGGATAGCTTTACGGACAAAGCTCGTTTCAGGTTTAATATAAGCGTAAACAAAGATGTAAAGGCGGTGTGCGGCGGTGTGCTGGATTCTGTCAGCAGGGGCGAGACGGCGGATACTTATCATTGGACGTTAAACAGGGAAATTCCTACTTATTTGGCGAGTATGACCGTTGCGAATTTTGCTCTTATGGAACGCAATCTGCAATCCATAAAGGGCAATGTACCTTTGCAGGTGTTTTATTTCCATTCCGACAGTGCGGGGGTGTATCGTAATTTCGAGAATTTCGATTCTGCTTTTGCGAATATGGAAAGGCTTTTCGGGGCTTTTCCTTTCGATAGGGTGGGTTATTGTACCACTCCGCAGGGAAGCATGGAGCATGTGGATAATATTGCTTTTGTTCGTTCGCTTGCCTCTGCTTTCTCGCCTGCTTCCCAATCCGTGATGGTGCATGAGTTTGCCCATTCGTGGTTCGGCAATCTGATGACTTGCGAAAGTGCGGGGGATATGTGGATAAACGAGGGTTGGACGACTTTTACGGAGAGGCTGAACCTTGAAGCCATGTATGGCAGCGAGTATGCCAAGGAGCATTTCCGCCAAAAGGCGGAAAAGGTGATTGCAAACCTGCCTTTGCAGGAGGGTGTTTTCGCTTTGTCTGCTGTGGATAGCAGCAGGACATATTCTTCCACTGTTTATGATAAAGGGGCTTTGGTTGCGATGAGCCTGAAAGCCTATATGGGGGACAGTCTCTTTTATTCGAGTGTGAGAAAGTTGCTGAACGATTTTGCTTATTCCAATATAAATTCTCATACATTGAGGGATAGTCTGTCTTCTTACTCTGGCATTGATTTGACGACTTTTTTCGATTATTACGTTTTTGATACTCTTATGCATCATTTCGCAATATCTGAAGCCGATTTCGGCAATAATTCTGCCAATATAAGGATACAATCCCGCACTGCGGGCGATGAGAATGCTTTTTGCGGCAATGCTCGTATTCCTATTACGTTTATGGATTCCGATTTTAGGCTTTGCAAGCGTATGATTGAGGACGATGGTTTGGAGAAGATGCACAGCTTTTCGCTTCCTTTCACTCCTGTTGCGGCATTCTTGGATATGGAGGAGGAGTTTTTCGATTTGACGACGGATTCTTATAAGGTAATCAAAGAAAGGGGACTTTGCGAGTTCAAGAACTCTTATTGCCGTGTGTTCGTTCATTCTTGCAGTGATAGTTTGCTTGTAAGGGGTACTTTGCATTGGGTGGGTGAGAAAAGCGATGTTGTAAAGTATGGTGTGAACAGGTTCTCCGATAAGCATTATTGGTCGATTGAGGGGATAAACACAGAGAATGCGGAAGCGGAAGCAAGGTTTTATTATGAGGTGGCAATTTCAGAGAATACATTTGACGCTTCTCTTCTGAGTTCGTACGCTTCCATAGATTCCCTTATGTTGTTTTATCGTCCGAACATGGGCAGTGAATGGGAGTATGTGGAGACTGCCAAGCCTTCTTCCAATAAGGGGTATATTTCCACGCCTCTTCGCAAGGGTGATTACATAATGGCGATAGGCGATAGGTCTGCCGTGGGGCTTTTGGAGCAGAAGGCAAAGGAGCAGAACGGCATAAAGATTTATCCTCAGCCTGCAAGGGATTATTTGAATATCGAATTTCCGAGAGCGGAAGAGGATTTTGTTATTTCTGTTTTCGATACCTTGGGAAGAAAAGTCTTTTCAAAAGAGGGCAAGAGGGGTTTGGATTGCATGAGGTTGAATTTCAGTCTTCCGAGCGGCAGTTATGTACTTGATTTAAGGCTTGGCGAGGGTTCTATACGCCAAAATTTCGTAGTGGAGTAGAAAAATTTTCCTTTCGGATTGTTTACTTTTTCCGTTTTTCGTTGTCTTCCGAGTAAAAGGATATGAAAGAAAAGAGGGAAATCGTCGAATTGGTGGAACTCTGTCGCAGAAATGACAGAGTGGCTCAGCGTAAGATTTTCGAGAGATACAAAGGTGTTATGTTCTCGATATGCAAACGCTACATGAGAACGTCTGCCGAGGCGGAAGATGCTTTGATTTCGGGTTTTACAAATGCGTTTCTGAGATTGGATTCGTATAATGGCAGCGGAACTTTCGGCAGTTGGCTGAAAGCCATAATTGTAAATAACTGCATAAACCTCTATAAGCAGGAGCTGAGACGCAATCAGGTGGAACGAATGAGCGAGAAAGAGGAGTTTGCAGAAGAACCGGAGATTGCAGACAGATTTTCGGCTGATGAGTTGTACGAGGCTATAAATTCCTTGGACGAAAGGTATAGAACGGTGTTCAATATGATTGTGGTCGATGGTTATAAGTATGCCGAGGTTGCCGAATGCTTGGATTCAAAGGTAGAAATCATAAAGACGATTCTTTATAGGGCGAAGCAGAAATTGAAGATATATTTAACGGAAACGGAGAAGAGAAAGGAGAGATATATATGAGGTTGGACGAATTATTCAGAAGTAAGTTACATAATGCCGAAGCAGAGGTTCCGAAGGGCGTTTGGGATAAATTGGAAGCGGGATTGGATAAGGCAATGCCGCAATCGGGAGGGCTGTCCTCTTCTTCCGGAGCGGAGCTTGCTGCTTCGACAAAGGCTTCGGCTATTGTCGGTAAGACCATTGCCGGCATTGCATTGGCAGCTATGGCGGGAGGTGGAATTTATTTGTTGAACAGCAATGATGCAAAAGAGGAAAAGCCGATTGCAAAGGCGGAAACGAAAATTGTGGAGACTGTGCAGAGGCATGTTGAAAGCAAGGCGGAAAAGCCTGTTGAGCTTTCGGTAAAAAAGAACGACATTTCATTTTCGGAAAATGTAGATTTAATTTCAGAAAACAGCGTTTCGGAAATCGGAAATAATGAGATGGTGAAAGGGATAGAAAAAGAAAGCTCTGCAACTCTCGAAACCTTTGTGTCTCCCGTGCCTGAGACGGTGCAGGAGGAGAGACTTGTACCGGCAAAGCCTGTCGAAGAGAAGCTGCATGAGCAAAGCATACCTCAGAAGGAAGTTTGCGAGGTGAAACAGCAGCAAAGGAAACAAGTCGAACCGGCTTTCGAGCCTGCTATCGCTATTCCCAATCTTATCTCTCCGAATAATGACGGTATAAACGACCGCTTCGAGATACGCAATTTGGAGCAATATCCCGATAATGAATTGATTATTTTCAACAGAAAGGGGAAAGTGGTTTTCAGGGCAATTTCATACGCCAACGATTGGGCTGCAGAAGGGCTTGCAGACGGTGCATATTTCTATCGTTTTGCTGTGAGAGAAGGTTCAAAACAGAAAATTTTCACCGGAAATATCAATGTGATGAGATAAAATCGGATTTTTATTTCCCTGACAGCCAAAAGACTATATTGTAAGAGCAAAAAAAAGTGTATGAAACCCTCTTTCATTAGGTTCAATATCCGTAATATTGCAAAAAAATTGGAGTGGATATAATGAAAGCACAGACAAAGAAACATTTGATTAAGAGCTACCAGAATTTACCTCAGGAGGCGAAAGATATGTTCGACGCCCAATATGGCGAAGGCTACGCCAACGCTGCTCAAAAGATAACCAAACCTGATGGTTCTTCTCTTTATGTCGTGCCTTTGGAAACAGAAGACGCAGTTTATATGGTTAAGGTTGACGTTGTTGTGGATTCCAAGTTTACGGAAGAAGAGTTCGATAAAGAAATCCTCGGTTCATCAAAGAATGATGATGATATAGCGGGTGGTGATAGCGAGGAAGAGGAAGACGAGACGCAAGGAAAAGATAAGTTCGTCCTTGTTCATGGGGATTATTCCGAGATTGAACAAACGGAAGAGCCTAAGGAAGATTTGGAATAGGGAAATTATACTGTCTTGACGCAGAAAATGAGGATTGAATTTGTTCAGTCCTCTTTTTTATTGTCCTTACATGTGATTGCATAGAACCAACAGAATGCGAAACTGCAAAAATGCACTCCCGCCTGACGCTCCAAGACGGATTCCGTCATCATGAACAAGGCTATAATGGCAATCCCAGACAATAGGACATAGCCGTTCTTGTTCCATAGTCGCAAAGCAAAGCAAACAAAGACTGCCACCAAACATGCCAATCCCAACACCCCTATTGCAACTGTCGTTTGAAGAAACTGATTGTGTGCATTAAGATAACGACCAAAGGATACGTCTCTTTCATTGTAGAAATTTTCCAAGACATCTCTTGTATCACCTGTGCCGTATCCTATAAAGGGACTTCGTAACAGTAATTCATGGATGTTAGTATAGATAAAAGTTCGTTGAGAAATGGAATCGGAATATTTTTTGAGCTTTACATCTGTTTCTATGTTCATTCTGTCGCCGATATTGTCGTAACGCTGTTTGTAATTCTTTACATTGAAAGTTGCAATGACGACCAATGCCGAGAAGATTATAAAGAATGCGGATTTTGCATATTTGGTTCTTGAAAACAAAAGTTCGGAGAGTATGATTAAATGAACCAAAGACATTGCAATGAAAGCAATACGCGAACTTAACAATATGACAAAGACATCGAAAAAGAGAATAAATGCAGCTTTGATAATGGCTGATTGTTTTTGATTGAGCTTAAAGTTTTCTGTAAGAGGTATCTTATAGGATAGAAGTATGGCAACACTTGCGAAAAGGGAAAGATAAGTTGCGTGATATTCGTTTGCCAAACGGGTATAAAAAAGGTATTCGCTCCTAAAACCCTCTCCGGAGAAAGCTTTGATAAAACCATGTATCAAACAATAGCATAAAACGATTATAAGTCCTGCGATGAATGCGGAAGCGTAAATCCATAAGTGTTTCTTGTCAAGGTGTTGTTTCGGAACGAAACAAAAAAGGAAGGGTAAGAGTATCAAAGGCAGCTTGATTTGCAAATCCATCAGACCGTATGCAGTATTGCTGCTCCAAAGCATGCCTATGCAATAAAAAATATAAAGTCCGCTCAACCAAAACAACGGATTGCGGAAATCGAATATTTGTTTGACTGTGTATTTGCTGCGGAATAATTC
>URCX01000086.1 GCA_900546465.1 uncultured Bacteroidota bacterium
GTAATCCAAACAGCCGCAAGGAACGGTCAAAGACAAAGTATCAGGAGTGTCTTCAAATGAACAATAATCAATCGAAGGTGGATTGCATGCCCAACATTTGATCGAAGTCAAGCTGCTGCAACCGGCAAACGCCCAGTCATAGATAGTGGTAACGCTATTGCCAATGGTTACCGAAGTCAAACTGCTGCAATCCTCAAAGGCAGAATATCCGATAGTGGTAACGTTGTTTGGAATGGTTACCGAAGTCAAACTGATGCAATCAGCAAACGCCAAATCTTCGATAATGGTAACGCTATTAGGAATACTTACCGAAGTTTTTGTAGCAGGGCATTGTATTAAAGTATCCTTGGCATAATCGTACAATACTCCGTCTATCGATGAATAATGCGTATTTTCCGAAGCTACATTTATAGAGTTAAGGCTGCTGCACTTGAAAAACGCATCCTCTCCGATATAAATAACGTTATTAGAAATAGTAACCGAAGTCAATCTGCTGCAATAGCTAAACGCACCCTCACTTATAGCGGTAACGCTATTAGGAATACTTATCGATGGTTTTGTAGCAGGGCATTGTATTAAAGTACTCTGATCATAATCGTACAATACTCCCTCTATCGATGAATAATGCGTACTCCCCGAAGCTACATTTATAGAGTTAAGGCTGCTGCAACCGAAACACACACAAGGTTCGATGGAAGTAACACTGTTCGGAATTGTAATCGAAGTCAAACCGGTGCAACCAGAAAACGCAGATCTTCCGATGGAAGTAACACTGTTCGGAATTGTAATCGAAATCAAACCGGTGCAATCCCGAAACGCGAATCCTCCGATGGAAGTAACAGTGTTAGGAATACTAATCGAAATCAGGTCGGGGCAATTCATGAATGCGTCCCTCCCGATAGAAGTAACGCTATACGTCGCACCATTATATTCAACCGAACTCGGAATAACAACACCACCGCTCACATAATTATTAATGCTGTAAGCCGTAGAATAATTCGTTACTGCAACTGCATTTGTACTACCCGTAAGGATTTCGTAATAAAGCGTCTTCCCTTGATAAGTGTAAGAAAAGTCGTAGTCTAATGCCATCACTTGAAGCGAAAGCAACACCATTGCCACTGCCATCATTGCTCGGCACAGTGGCTTGCCGAAAACATTTGTATTCATATTCATTTCGGTTTTGTTTGTTATTATTTAATAATATGAGGCAAAGATAGGAAATTATTGCCACATGCAACACAATTCAAAGAAAATTTTTCACCCGACACGAATTTTCTTCTTTTTAGCAGAGAGAAAAGTCTCCCAAAAACGCCCTTTCCGCATTGCCGAAACGCCGTTTGGGAAAATTATAAGGGCGTTTTAATTTTCTCAAAGGGCGTTTCATTTCCGTCAATTACCGATGGCTTTGCAAGTGGTTGAAATTCATATTGTTGCAAGCTTGTCGAATGCTCATGAAAAAATCAGACTTATCACTGTATTATGGGTTCTTTATCAGGTCATGAAGTCAATGAATTTGCAACTTCTGATATCAGCCTGTTTCCGAGCAGTCGAAATATCAAGGAATGTGAATAGGAGAGAAAATGGAAAAAGAAAAAGGCGATAAAACATGTGATTGCTTTATCGCCTTGGTACAAACAAAAAACAAATATTTACTCAATGATTAACTTCTGTTTTATTGTGCTTGTCGTGATGGTATAAGTACCGCTTGGAAGATTGCGAATATCAATGCTGATGCTTCGTTCTCCGGATTTAAGAGTGTATGTCCGCAATTTACGTCCGAGTATATCGAAAAGAGATAATTCAATATCTTTGTGGGTATTGTCGAACTCCAAATGTACAAACTCTTTTGTAGGGTTTGGATACATCTTGAAGTTTGCTATGTTTGCTTCCGCATTTTCCAAAGAAGAGAGATAAAGGTTAAGTGTGATTATACTGTCGCAACCGTTGACGGTTTGCAGAGTTTGTGTATATACACCCTCCTCGCTGACATTGAAACCATTCTCTTGATATATCTCACCGGCATGAATACTTGCATCTATGGAAATATTGTATGCAGGCATTATGCTCAGGTTTAGCGTAAGGATGCTGTCGCAGCCCGAGCTTGTTTGCAAGGACTGAATGTAAGTCCCCGCCTCGCTAATGTTGAATCCGTTGTCCGTATAGCTCGTACCCTCGCAAATCGCAGCGATTACGGTATCATTGTATGCAGGCATTACGGTTATCTCTATGGAGTCAGAAGTATTGCAACCGTAAGGGTCGATTATCCAAGCCCGGTAAGTGGTCGTTTGCTCGGGTGAAACATTCAGATTGTTCCCCTCTGTTCCATCTGACCAAACTATATTGCTTACATTCTCTGCAATTATCGTTGTACTTTGTCCGGCACATATTTCTCTGTTTCCGCTGAAAGAGACTTGAAAATCAGGAGCGATTTGTACTCTTACACTGTCGGACCATGCACTTTTATATGCCTGAGAACTTATGCAACGAACGGCGTAATTGCCTTGTTGAGTTACGGTCAGAACTCTTGCGGTATCACCTGTTGACCATAGATATTCGGCATAGCCTTCGGGAGCGGAAAGAGTTGCAGGCAAGTCTCCGCACAGCCAAACCGTATCCGGCAAAACAGGCTTTGGAGGAATGCTTTGCAAAAGCAGTTGAAGACCATCGTAAGCGTTTATTTTTCCATAACCCCATCTCATATCACCGTTTGTGCATACTCCTGTATAGTTGTCATTGATGGCACTTTCTCTCAAAAGAGATTTTGCTTGTGCAAGCGTCAGCTCCGGATAGGCTTCCAGCCATAATGCCAAAATACCGGTAACGACAGGTGCCGCCATGGAAGTGCCACTCATTAAACCATACAACCAATACCGCTCATCGTCTTCCGGTATTCCGCATAAGGTCGTTTGGGACGAACTTGTGTATCGATTGCTGAAGCTGTTTACAGAAGAAGACACGGCATGTCCCGGGGCTGTGATGTCAGGTTTTACTCTTCCGTCTGCCGTTGGTCCATGGGAGGAGAACGAGGCTATATCGTATAGCACCGCAGAACTGTAAATCCATGGATTGGAAGACATGTCCGTCCAAGATTTTTTCGAGACATAAGCCCCTACCGAGATAATGCTATTGCCTGTTCCGCCAAGTTCTCCTATGGTATACTCTCTATCTCCTGCAGTAGTTATGTAGTTGCTGCTGACACTCATGAATTCTGCATTGCTTAACCACATGTGAACGGAATTGCTATCCGCCAGACTTGTCATTTGAACCAATAGAAAGATATTGGGGTTGCTTTGTTGCTCATTATCTATATCCAATACCATATTCAGTTTATTGTTATATTGATATAGTTCCATATAGGCTTTGAGATAACAGGAATCAGGCGAGGTTTGATTATTCGTGCCTATCGTCCATTCGGAATAATCCGCCCCGATAAAGCCCGAACTGTCTCTCTGACAAAAGAAAGACGCTATCTCGTAGTTTGAACCCGTCAATGTATCGAAAGCGGTAATTAGTATCGCAAAACTGCTGTCAGCCCAGATATCCAAATAAGTTGTTCCTGCAGTCTGTCCGGAGAATGAAATCAAACTACCCATCATCATGCCGTTGTTGTATTGTTCGGCAGTATGGAAATGCAATCGTTCGTTGCCTTCATTTCCTGCTGAGCCTACCAATATGAACCCTTCGGGATAGGCTTGGGTAAAATAATCAAAATATCTGTCTTTCCAAGAGGTGCCGTCATGAGGTCCCACATGACTACCCCAACTAATGTTTATGACACAGGGCTTGCCCACAGAAGCCGCATATCGACGTATATAGTCTATTCCGGCGATAAAATCCGTGCTTCTTCCGTTCGTTGCAACAAGTACGATATCGCTCATGGGAGCTATTCCTCGGTACGGTCTGCAAAGAGAATCGGCAGAACCTCCGCCGGCTGCTATGCCTGCGGTGTGCGAACCATGATTTTGTGTTGTATTATCGGTGGAATCGTTGATTATCTCTTCCGGTGTCCTTAATTCGTTGCCATAAACGAAATCCTCAGGCGGCGTCCCTGTGGTTGCTGTACAGTCCCAAACGCGTTTTATTCGGTAATTTGTTTGAGTGGAATCCCAAAAGTTAGGGTGGGTATAGTCAAAGCCTATGTCGATTATTCCGATTACAACATCTTTTCCCAAATATGCTTTCGGCAGGTTCAATCCCGAGTTTACGTCATTTGTAAAAGTTTGTTCTCTGGCGCTATTCATGTTTGGCTTTGCTTTCACTCCTATATCCAAAAAGCCTACAAGTTGGGAGCGTGCAAAACTTATGAAGTTGTTTATGGGGATAAGCAGGAGGGCAAGTTCTTTCTGTCTGCTCAGAATACTTATTCCGAAGCGGTTCAGGATACTTGGGTCAAATCCCTCATCAAATTCCACCATAGCACCGGCGAATACTTCATCTTCTCTTTGTATTAAGCTGTATTTCTCGATGATTTCCTTATCTTTCACAGTGAGTTCTCTGCCAAGAGAAAGCAGGTCTTGAAATAAAGCCGCAGAAGGTTGGGATAGCCCTTTGAGATGTCTTTCGACATGGGGCTTGTCCTCTTTTACTTTGTTCTCTGGTTGTAAGAGTTTTTGAGGCATTGCCACCAAAGCGGCGAATAGAACAAGAAACAGTGATAATGTAATCTTTTTATTCATGGTTTTTTCGGTATTGATTTGCAAATATATGATTTTATAACAAACTGTACAAGAAATGCGAATAGAATATATGTATGCTTCTTTTGTATTTACTCTGCCAAGTATTGCAACTCTCTTCTACTTGATAGGAATTTTATTGAGGATTGCTTTTTTCAAGTTTGTCCTATTCTCGATATCTGTATCCGAACGAACCATTTCTTTTATCTTTGCTTCGGCAGCATGAACGGATTTATCCTCGTTGCAAATCGGTCTCTCGTTTTGAATATACATCTTCTCATTTTTCAGAACTTGTCCGTCCTTTTCAAGAAACTTCGCTGCCATATTCGAATTAAGAATTGCCGTTGCGAATAACATCATTGTAGTAATTTGTCTTTTCATCTTTGTTGATACTATATTGAATATCTTTTCCTTGCTTGCAAATATAGCCTGCATTGCCGTTTTATGATATTGCAGTAAGTAAAAAAATAGTTTTCAGTCCGATAATAAAAGTCAATATTCTGTGATTCATTGCTTCCTGATTTCTTTTCAGTTGATGCGAAAAGAGCATTTTTTACATTCTGATATCTTTTTTTTGTTTTCGAAATAAGCGTAGCGACTTTCTTTTCAGATTTCGTCAATTAAAGAAAAGAGATGAGCATAATGAGAGAGACGATTTGTGTTATTACAGAATTTGTAAAGCAATATAATTCTCGGAAATTCTTCTTTGGAAAGTTTCGGATAGGTCGGAGCAAGGTGCATTTGCTTTTCTTTTTGCAGCGTTGAGGGAAAAGGGGAGAGGATTGCGGCGAATTGATTACCTTTGCAGAAAATTTGAACCGATGGCAGAGGCTATGATAGAACCGGAAAAGGATTCCTATAAAGTATCATTAAGGATACAAGTTCGTTTCAGTGATTTGGATCCTGTAAATCATGTAAATAACAGCTTTCAATTTCAATATTATGATTTGGGAAGGATTGATTACTTCGAGAAAGTGATGGGTCGCGAGTTGGATTGGAGTAAATTGGTCGTGGTTATTGTTCATACGGAAAACAATTTCTTTTCTCCCATTGTGCAGGGTGAAGAAATCTTTGTGGAAAGCAAGGTCGTGAAATTCGGTAATCGGTCTATGACCATGAACCAAAGGCTTGTCAATTCACAAGGTACGGTCAAAGGAACATGCAGAACAATTCTTGCCGGTTTCGACAGAAGTTCAAATCTTTCTGCTCCGATAGAGGAGGATTTCAAAAGGAGGTTCTTGGAATTTGAAGCGGAGAAGTAGAGATTGAAAAGGAGAAGATGAAGAAAGGGATTTTCGATTTACGGAAATCCTTTCTTATTTTCGTCCGAAGTCTGCGGGTATTTCGCCCCAACTTTGGGTATCCCATTTTATTATTTCGGTGGTATAGGTGTTTTCTTGCAACCATTTCTCTGCTCTTGCTATGTAATCGAAGAGGTCTTTGTTCTTTTCGTTGCGTTCCATCTTGGTTTTGCATTTTTTCTGCTCCACCCATTTTATTGCGTTGACGCTGTCGGTATATAGCGGTTGGGAAAGTCCGCGGCGTTTAAGGTAAGACAAGCCGTGAACTATGCCGAGAAATTCACCTATATTGTTTGTGCCATACGGGTGTTTGTAATAGAAAATAGTCTTTCCCGTTGCAACGTAAACGCCTCTGTATTCCATAAGTCCGGGATTGCCGCTGCATGCTGCATCTGTGGCTATGCTGTCGGTTATCGGCAGATAGGAGGTGCGTGCAGTCTGCTTTGGTTGCGGCGTTGCCTGTTTTTTGTAAATGAATTTATCGGGAGATTGCTTGAAAGCTTCTCTTGCCTGCACCGGATTATCGAAAGATTTATATTTTGCTCCCTCATACCCGAATACTGACTTCTTACATTCCTCCCAATTATCGAATATACCTTGCTTTCTGCCTATCCAAACTACGTAATACTTGTTTTTATTTGCCATATTCTTATCTTATCAATGTTATATCGCCGCCTTCTTTATAGGTCTTGCCGCCAAGACAACGCACTTCCAAGCTGTAAAAATATACTGCCGCATCACATTGTCTGCCTTTGTATGTCCCGTCCCAGCCCTCCTGCAAATCGGAAGTGGCAAATACCTTTTCGCCCCAGCGGTCGAATACTTCAAAGGTGAAATTATCTATTTTCTCGCCCATGACAAAGAGAACATCGTTCTTTCCATCGCCATTAGGCGTGAATATATTGGGAACATATATATCGGGCCTGCCGCAATTCACCACTTCAACCTCGACAAAGACGCTGTCCTCTGCCTTACAACCATATCCGTCGCTGACATAAACATGGAAAAGCGTGCTTTGATACATTGTTGCCATGCTTGAAGAGGAGTGAGGCGAGGTGAGGTTTTCCGCAGGCGACCATGTGTAACGCATTCCCGCAATATGGGTAGAGGAAAGTCTGACCTCCTGACCGTCAAATACCATTTCCGGATTTGCACTTGCCGAGAAATTCTCGAATAAATCGGTATAGGTAACTGTAATCGACGCTTGTGTTCGACAATTATTGACATCGGTCAATTCCAAAACGTACTCTCCGCAACAGGCTTCGCTTATATTTTGTTCCGTTGTTCCGTCAGACCAAAGATATGAGTATGGTTTATTGCCGCCGGAGGCAAAGGAAGTGATGACTGCCCCACAGCCTTGCGGGCAATTATTTTCCGTTGCATTAAGACTGAGCTTTAAGGTGTCTGTATCTATTATCCGTATGGTGTCCGTAAGGGAACAGCCTTTCGAGTCGGTAAGAGTGTAAATATAATCGCCGCTGCAAAGATTGGAAAGTTCCTCTCCTTGACTTCCGTTGTTCCATACAATATTATAAGGTTGCACTCCTCCGGAAGGATTGAGCGAAATGTAAGCACTGCATTCGTTTTGGCAATGATTGTTTGTGTATTCCGGTTCAGTAATAAGGTCATCAGGCGAATTGATTGCAAAATCGAGACTTACAGAACAAGCGTTTGCATCGCTTACAATGATATTATAATTTCCTACGGCGAGATTGCCTATGGAGTCCAAAGTCGTTCCGCTCAAACCGTTGCTCCATTGAAAAAACAGAGGCGGAGTAAATCCGCTCGTTATTGCAACAGCGGAACCGTTGCTTTCGTTGTTGCAACGAGTGTCATGTGTATTCACTTGCAGAAACCCGCCGTTATAATTCATGAAAATACTGTCCTGACCGAAACAGTTGCCTCTTCTGATATGGATATACAGCCAAGAGGAAGAAGCAGTGTCGAGAGTAATAATGCCGTTCAGGGCATTCACGCTGTCCGAAAAATCTCTCCGAAATGAGGTACTGATGAGATAATCCGACGGAACACTCTCGGGAAGGTGGTAGTCGTATGGAATACTGCAATAATTCACCGTATCAGGAAGCTCCAAGGACAATGCTTCGATTTCTATCGTTTGAATAAGGGTATCGGAACATTGAGGGGTGGAAATGATAAGCCGATAAGTTGTCGTATTCTGTACAGAGACGTAAGGATTTGGCACCGTGGCACTGCTCAAACCGCCCGCAGGCTGCCAAAGATAGTTCACCGAGGATTGCGGATAGGCGGTTATACCTATTTGAATCGGGTCTCCGGGGCATGTAATCTTGCTTTCCAAAGTGTCGGTATGAGAATCCAATAGAATGATACGCTTTGTCAAAGTATCGGAACTCCAACAGGCACCATTCTTGTACGCAATCAAAGTAATGTCATAAATTCCGCTTTGAGTATAAACATGTTTCGGATTTACCTCTGTTGAAGTGCTTCCATCGCCAAAAAGCCATAAGAAGTTATCTCCCCGTCCGAGGTTTTCCAAACGCATGGTATCGGGGAAGCAAACATATTCCGGTAAATCGAAGTCGGCAACGGCATAATCCGAATGAACATTGAACTTAAACGCAACGGCATTGCAGTTGGTCGAACCGTTTTCCGTACTCCACACATCGGCAGGAAAGACAGGGAAACCGTTACTTCCGCCA
>URCX01000087.1 GCA_900546465.1 uncultured Bacteroidota bacterium
CTCTTCAGGGAGAACCGCCCCATCATCAGTTGGTTTAAGCCGTACAGTTGCGATTTCGTACCTTTCATGACAGGCATTTACACAGAAGCAAGCCAAGGCAGGAAGTTCGATGAAGCCAACGACAAATATCCTGCCCGACTATGGAAAACGATACTCAAAAACGTAGGCAAGTGATGGAAACGAAAGATATGGCAATCGCAATAAGCGGTGTGCCAAAAGGACAGGATTTCTATGGAGACGAGCCGGTTGCAAATTATGCCAAAGGCTTATATCGCCCGGAATATATTTCTGCGGAACATAATCTGTTCATAATAAACGTAAGAGAGGAACAGGGCAAATACTGCTTCTATTACAGCTACTTGATACCCAATACATCGGATAGCGACAAACGCAGCGGAGGTTATTTCGCTCTTACCCTCAAAGTGAAGGAGCATTACTGCGAAGACCTTTCGCGTCTATATCAACTATTCAAACAGGGTTGCGACAAGAAGGTTACAGAAGTTTTCCTGAATAAGGACAAGAAGTTCCTTATCAACGCCTTTGCCTCACGGAAAGACAAATGCGAAGAGTTGATCAAGCTTTTCAAGCGACAGCTTGCGAGCGATTTCAGCAACAGTTTCACCAAATTGAAAAACAATTCGGGCAAAATAAAGACAGACGGCTCAACCTTGCAACGTCATGTGTCGGAAAACGGTTGCGATTTGTATTCCGATGAATTGTTCGCTTGCGGAAATGTATCCCTTGCTCCCGAAATTCCAAGAACAATCTCTCGAATAGTACCCTTGCAAAAACAACTCGACAATACGAAACTCCGACTTGAAAACACCTCCGATGAACTAAAACGAACAACTGACAAACTAGACCGATACAAAGAGGAAAACGAAAATATGAAACGGCGAATCGATGAATCGAAACGGGAAAACGATAAATTGAAAAACCGTCAAAAAACATTCTCCGAAATAAACGAATGGTGGCAAGGGATGGAAAACTCTTTCTCCGTGATGAGAGAAGACATGAGAACTATCATGCCGAATTACGAAAACATGGGACAACAGCGTCGGAAAAAAGAAAATCCGGTGGATCAAGGGGTGGCAAAGTTCAAAAAACGGATCTCGGGATGCAAGATATGGTTGATAGGAGTATTGTCGGTATTCATATTATTTTGGATTTTTTATCTTTGCGATAAGGTGGGTGGAGACAAATCCGGCCCAACAGAAACAGCCACCGAAGCGTCGGCTCGGCACGCATCGTATCCGATAGGCTTTGAACTTAAGGATACGGTGAACGTCTCCGATAGAGGGTTACGTGTTGGCGATACCGTCGTCTTTACTCTGAAAAAAGATGGAAGAAAATGTTATGCCGGAGGGAAATGGGCTGCCGATGGCTTTTTATTGCCCGACAATAGTGCAAGATGCACACAACGTGTCATAGTAATAGGAGATGATAAAGACACGGCAACGATTTCATTTACTCCTGAAAACGATACCGTGAAATACAGAATGCGTTTTCCGATAAGAAAGGAATAAACCATGAAGATGAAGAAAACTCTTTTCCGGTTCATAATATTGGCGGCGGCACTGATGCTCGGTTCTTGCGGCGGGAAGGTACCGCCTCCGCCTCCGTTGGAAGTTTATGACGAAGAAGCCTTTTCGGGAACCGGAGTGGATATTCCTTTCGAGGTTTACGGGAACGTCAGATATGTGAAAGTGAAAGTCAACGGAGTGGAGATGGAAATGATATTCGACACGGGTGCAAGCGGCGTGAGCCTTTCTCTGACCGAAGCAATCTTTCTTGCCAAGCAGGGAAAGCTTACGAAGGACGACTTTCTCGGAAGCACTAATATACAGACGGCAAACGGAGAAGTAAGCGAAGGAATGGTCGTCAATCTGAAAGAAGTGGAGTTGGCAGAAGGGCTTGTCGCAACAGACGTAACGGCAATAATAGTCGGCAATCTCGACGCCCCACTTCTCTTGGGCAATTCCGCACTTAAAGACATCGGTTCCTTTGAAATAGACGATGAAGCAAAAGTAATCAGGTTCAACAAATAAGAAATGGTACAATGAATTGCAGCATAGCAGTTTTTTCGATAGGCGACATCTGGCAAGGCGACAGCTTTCCCGAGGACTTCGTCAAGGAAATAAAAACCAAGAAACTCGATAACGAGTTTGTATTCTGCCAAAAACGGGAAGACGATTTGATGTACTACTCATGGAGTTGGCGGAACGGAACAATCAACAGGAGCATATTCGCATGCTACAACGGCTTCATGATAGACCTTAACGAAAAGGAATGTTTCCGAAAAATCGCATCTGATTTGCGATATATAGCCCTTGGGGATTGGAAAACAGTGCTTCCGAAAGTACAAAACTATCTTAGAACAAGCATTAAACCGATACCGCTTCCCATTCTTAGTTACGAAAAACCGGCAAGAAAGAAAGTATTTCCGAAGTTCGACGCCAATGAATTGAGCAAATACACCGATACGAACTCAACAATATTCGTATGCAAAACCGGCATATCCGAACAAGATAAGGTTTATCTTCCGCTTTTCGTAATCCTGCTGGCAATAAAGGTAGCAATCATTGTTTGTATATTTGTGCGTATCTTTCGCTAGAAAAAATACAACAAATCATTCCGGAAAGAAATATCGACCGACCGAACTACCTGCCGGCAAGTCCGAGAACGGAAACCAATGCTCGCAAGCAGGTGGAGAAGCCTGTCGATAAGAAAACACAAACTGCTGCACCTATTGCAGACTCTCATGAAAACAGTACAATTTTGCAAAACAAGTATTTTCGTTTAGAACTGCAAGAGGCTATAAACGAGTTTAATAAATCTCTGCCAATAGAGGTCGAAGACGGTATTCGATGGGTGTTTACAAGTGTGAAAGGTTCATCTGTGGTATTTCTTTATCAAGTGTCGTATGAAGAGGTTTTTGAAGGCTTGAATGAGAGTTTTTCTGAAGTGAGAGAAAATATGAAGGCTGTCATAAAATCAGCAGATAAAGACATGGTTGGGTTTCTTCAAGCCCTGTATAGGAACGGCTTCGGAGTCAAAGTTCAATTCAGGCTAAGGAATACAGATAGAACCATTGTTATAGCCATCGATGCTCGGGAATTACAATCGATAATAGAAAGATAGAGTAAAAATAGTGATAAAAATGGAAGGAAACAATTTTGAGAATGAAGCCCCCGCAAGGGAAAAAGCTTCGCTTGGATTTTCGGCTAAAGGTCGAATCGGAAGAGGTTTATATTGCATTGCCTCTGTTATTTGGTTGGTAGTTGACACTTTAGTTGGATTATTTATTGATGATATAGGTAATTCTGCAGTAGTTGGAGTGTTGGCATTATTATTATTACATTATGTGGTTTTTGTTTGGTGGATTTTGCAAGCAATCAAACGGTCGCATGATATAGGGCATAACGGTTGGTGGACACTTATACCGTTTTATGCTTTCTACCTTCTTTTCGCCAAAGGAGAGCAGAAACCGAACCGATACGGCAATCCCGTATAGTAAAAACAACTTTATCAGTCTCTGTCAAGTCTTACGAAGTTTCGTAAGACTTGACAGACATTTGTGCTTATATACTCCTCCGTTGAAGTTGCCATTAGCAGAGATTATGTTTTGAATTTGGTAAAACCGCGACCAAAATCATTGCCACCTTAAAATCGAAGTAAGAATGCGAAAGAGTTATGTCAGCAGATCTCCTCTGTGTTTTGAACTGTTTTTCAGGCAAAATGAACTTTTCTGGCGATGAAAAGAAAACCTTAGATGAGCAAACGCCGTTTCAATTTTCTAAAACGGCGTTTCGGTGTTTTGCTTGTGGGAAAGGGTGGATGTTTATAGGGTTTTGCGATTTATAATCATGTGTTTAGTCCTATCAAAATTGTTTGTGTGATTAGTTGTTTCCGTGAGGTGGGTTTGATTATTCGTTTCCCTCATTCGCCTTTTTGTTATACCTTTGCAAACAAAAAGAACAATGGTATTCAAATTCAGAGCTGTCGAACTTGAAGATGCAGATTTGTTTTACGAATGGGAAAACGATATGGCGACTTGGGAAGTCGGCAATGTTCTTAGACCTTTTTCTCGCTTTGCATTGGAACAATATGTTATGCAATCGCAGAATGAGAGTTTCTATTCGGCTGGGCAAATGCGGCTTATGGTAGATTTGGAAGATGAGCAGGGAATAAGAACGATAGGTTGCGTGGATTTGTTCGACTTTGAGCCGAGGGACCTGCGGGCAGGCATGGGTTTGTTGATACGGAAAGAAGAGAGGGGTAAGGGGTATGCCCGAGGGATATTGGAATTGCTGTGGAATTATGTGGTGAGGGTTTATTCGCTTCGCCAGCTTTACTGCTTTGTTCCTTGCGACAACCAAGCAAGTAAACGGATGTTGCTTTCCGGAGGATTTGAGCACACTGCTACATTAAAGGATTGGATATATAGAGAGGGAAAATCAAAGGACGTGGAAGTTTATCAAAGAATAAAAACTTGCTAAGATGAAAAACAGAAAGAAATTGGCGATTATATTGATTGTATGCGGTGTTCTGCTTTTTGCTACGGGCATTACATCGGTATTACTCTTGAACGCAAAGGTAAAAAACGATAAAGCGGTGGAGTTGTACATCTATCCGGCAAGCTCTTATGAGGAGGTGGTGAAACAATTAAAGGAAAAAGGTGTGTTGGAGGGTACGGGGATATTTTCGTTCTTTACAAAGGCTCTTTCCGACAATGCAACTTTCAGAAGCGGACACTATACCGTTCAACCTAAATCAAGTAGGCTTGATTTGGCAAAGCAACTTGTCAGAGGCTTACAGACTCCCGTGAAATTAGTTATAGGAAAGGTTAGAACGCAAGAGGAGCTTACTGAAATGATGGCAAATCAACTGATGATAAATTCCGCAGATGTCAATCATGCAATACTCAAAACGGAAAACAGTTCAAATATTTTCGATAACATAGTGCCGAATACATACGAGGTTTATTGGAATATAGGAGCGGAACAGCTGTTGCAAAGGCTGAAAAAGGAGAGTGATAAATGGTGGAGCGGTAAAGACAAGCAACTGAAGAGGCTCGGACTAAGCAGACACGAAGCCGTGGTTCTTGCTTCAATCGTTGAAGAGGAGACGAACAAGAACGAGGAAAAACCGATTATCGCAGGAGTTTATGTAAACAGGCTTCGTCGCGACATGCTCCTGCAAGCAGACCCCACAATCAAGTATGCAGTGGGAGATTTCACCATAAAAAGAGTAATGTACAAGCATTTGCAAACAGACTCTCCCTATAATACTTATATGTACAAGGGATTGCCTCCGACAGCCATTTGTTTACCGGAACAGAGTTCCCTTAATGCAGTCCTCAGATATGCGGAACACAATTACGTTTTCTTCTGTGCGAAAGACGATTTCTCGGGTTATCATAACTTTGCGGAGACTTCGGCAGAGCATTATGCGAATGCGGACAGGTATCGTGCGGCTCTGAACCGTGAAGGCATAAAATAAAAAAGGGCAAGCTACTTATATCGCACCGCTCAACCTTCTTACCTTGCTGCGTTCCCGCCCTGGGGAGATTCAAAGGGAGCTGGTCGTACAAGACTTACCCGCTGCAAAAGTACAACAAAAAAACAAAATCGCAAGACTTCATTGGAAAATATTTTCTGCCCGATTAGAAAATACTTTGGCAGCCAAAGACTTTACTCTTCGCAAGAAGTAGTTCTTTCTTTCAACATATCGCTGCTTTTTTGCAACATGGAGAATGCATAAGTCCGCATTTGGTGGGCTTTCGACGAGTGTATCCCTATCAGATTTCGCTTTTCAATATCAGCCAATCGGTAGAGTTTTTCCTTGCCCGAGCCTTCGTTTATGTAGAAATACTCATCGTCCAAAACTCCGAGCTTATCGTCTGCACTGAAATAAGCATATTGTCGCACCACTCTTTGCAAATCCACACCCAAAGTATTGTTTCGGTAATCCTCAAAGAGCATTGACAGCACTGTAGGGGCTATATCAATCTGCAAAGCGAGGCAACTATCCTTTTGTGGCGGTATTTGAGCGGGACAATACAGTATCATAGGCGTATGATGATAGGATAAAGGCATTTCATATTTGGAACCGGGCTTTACATAACCATGATCTGCCACAAACACAAAGAGAGTATTCTCAAACCAATCCTGCTTGCGTGCAAGCGAAATAAAATGACCGATTGCCCAATCGGCATATTCAACCATTTGTTGCTTCAACTCTTTGCTCTTGGGCTTGAATGCGATGTCTGTCGGCAAGATATAGGGACCGTGATCGCTTGATGAGAGCAAGCAGGCGAAGAAAGATTTATCCTTATCCCTCTTATTGATGGTCTCAACGGCTTTTTCATACATCACATGGTCGCTCACACCGAGCGTACTCTTGATTTGCTTGGAGGGATAGTCGCTTTGAGAGATGATTTTCTGCACTTTGTTGGCATGAAGAAAGCCTGCTATATTATCGAATTGAGCATCGTGTGTTGTGAAATAGAAAGTCTGATACCCTCTTGCGGCGAAATTATTCGGCAAACCGCACATTTGCGGTATCATTGTGGCTTTCATGCTGTGCCGAGAGAAGAGTGCAGGGTGTGCAAAAAGCGTAGAATACAAACCATTATAGGTATGAATACCTGCAGTATAGCATCTCTCATAACTCAAAGAAGACTCAATCAGAGCATCCAAAGAAGGTGTCAAACAACTCTCCGCATTAAAATGACCGACCTTCTCCGCAGACATGGATTCCATGATAAGAACAATCACATTTGTACCTTTCTTCAACATAAAAGCCCGATTATTCTCCCTTCGGGAGTTTTTTTGTTGCTCCCAAAGTTCGTTTGCAGTCTTACTATCGACAAGTTGCAAAGCTTTGTTTGCAGTCTTATTGTATTCTTCCACACTTTTCAAGAGAGTAAAAGATGGATTCAAGCCCACATAATTCAGAAACGCATTGTTGCAATGGTATGCAGTTCCGACTCTAAGCGGACTTTTAGCTGCCAATCTTCCTCTCATTCCGATGCAACAAAGCAATATACACAGCAAAGCAAAAGGCACGGTCTTGAAATACCGTATATCTTTACGCTTTTGCGACAATACTTTCTTGTAATACCGATTCATCAACAATACATAGAGAACACAAACCACTGCAAACAAAAATGCGAAAATCAAATAAGCCGGTTCCTGCACTATCATCTTGACAAGAAAACCGAAAGAAGAGAAGTAAGAAAATACTGTGGCATTCAGATGGGCGAAAAAGTAATTGAAATACGGTATATCGGCAGCAGAAATCAGAAATGCCATGGAAAACACCGTGCAAGTGAAAACATGGACAATCTTATAGTACATCTTATTCTCTATCTTGGCGAAATATCCGACCAAGACAGCCAACAGAGGCAAGGCTAAGAGATAACAACTGACGCATGTATCGAATTGCAAGCCTATTGCAAAGCTTTTCAAAAGCAAAGCATCGATTGCAACATCATGTCCCGCCGTCATCATATACACAATCACCAACAGAAGCCTGAATATTCCGAAAAAGACCACAGCGGTCAGGTAAACAAGAAAAATATACGCCGTTCTCATTAAGTATCTCTTTGTTTCGTTTGTTTCTCCCCTACTTAGAATGCCCCCATTTGCCTCTTTACATTTATAAAGTCTGCATTCCTGCCATTTTTGCGAAGTTTCCGTTCAAGTTCATCAGCTCCTCGTAAGTGCCGCTCTCTGTTATACTGCCCTTTTCCAAGAAAAGAATTTTATCAGCCTTTGTTATGGTTGAGAGTCTGTGGGCTATAACAACGCAAGTCTTGCTTTTGCTCAATTCGTCTATCGCCCTGCGAACAAGTTCCTCGCTTTGGGCATCGAGAGCCGAGGTCGCCTCATCCAACAAGAGTATTTCAGGATTTTTCAACAGTTCTCTCGCTATGCAAAGTCTCTGCCTCTCGCCTCCCGAAAGGCTCATTCCTCTATCGACCAAGCGAGTATCGTATCCGTTTTCGCAATTCATTATGAAATCATGTGCATTCGCTGCACGAGCTGCCGCTTCCACCTCGCTGCGACTTGCATTCGGATTGGCAAAAGCAATGTTATTGAATATCGTATCGTTGAACAAAATCGCCTGTTGCCCGACATAACCTATCTTCCGCCTCAAAGAATTTATGTTCAAGCTCTTTATGTCCTTTCCATCTATACTTAACTCTCCCGATGTGCAATCCGCAAAACGCGGAATCAAATCCACAAGAGTCGATTTGCCCGCTCCGGAAGCACCGACCAAAGCAATGGTTTTGCCTTTCTCTATCACCAAATTTATATTATGCAGAACCTCATCGCCGCCTTGAGAATAAGAGAAGCAAACATGCTTGAATACAATCTCCTTTTCAAACTTCTGCAAAACCTCTGCATTCTCCATTTCCTTTATTCTCTCGTCCGCAGTAAGTATTTCGTTCACTCTCTCGGCACAAGGCTCGGCACGCTGCAAATTATAGAAAGCAGTGGCAACGGCTTGCAAAGGTGCAATAATGCGGGCAAAGATAAGCGTA
>URCX01000088.1 GCA_900546465.1 uncultured Bacteroidota bacterium
TATATAAATTCACCGCCTGCAAGGATTTCCATATTGTCATTCTGATAGGAATAACGAGCTGCAAAATTGACGAAACTTTGTTGCGATGTGGTGAAAAGGTATGTAAGATACGCTGTATAACGTCTTGCAAGACGGATATTGCTATTGTCGTAGAAAGAGTATACAGGACTGTTCAGATGAGCGACTGCAAAGCCTGCCGAAATGTGTTTGTCCTCTTTCAGACTTATCTGCCAATGTATGCCGACTCCTATGTCGAATGCAGTTGTTTTTGACAGATATATTCCCTCCTTGTCAGAGGGCGAAAGTCCGAAATCGGCTTTCTCCACATCGTATGACCACGAAGTGTTTTGCATATTGATACCCACAGCGATGAAATGGTTATTTCTTTTTGTCAACATTTTATTGTAAGCCATGGAAAGTAAGAGTTGTCGTTGTCCGAAGCCTAAACTTCCGGCTACATCTTTCAGGAAACCGCAACCCAAGCCGAAAGAGTGTTTGTAACGTGAGGAGGAAAACAACTTTGCTTCCGATGTAATTAGCGTAGTATTGTATCCTCTGCCGGAAACGGTCTGCCACTGATTTCTATAAGCGGCTCCTACTTTGAAATCGGAAGAAAAAAATGCTGTTTTTGCAGGATTGAGGTACATATCGCCGGCCATAAATGACGAAAAGTGAACATCTTGTGCAGAAAGATTTATGCACAAAAAGAAAAGCATACAAATAAAAATAGCTTTGCAAATGTTCACCTCATGGATTTTGTTGATTTTACTTTTATTCCTTATAAGATTTCGCCAAGGCTTGCAATGCTTCGTTCTCGATACGGTAAACCGTCCACTCACTCAAAGGCTTTGCTCCCATTGCTTTATAAAAATCTATGCTCGGCTTATTCCAATTCAATACAATCCACTCAAAACGCGGGCAGTTATTCTTTACGGCTTGTGAAGCGAGATAAGAAAGAAGCATTTTGCCATACCCTTTGCCTCTGTACGATGGTTGAACATAAAGGTCTTCAAGATAAAGCCCTGCCCTACCCCTCCATGTGGAAAAATTGAAGAAATAAAGTGCAAAACCTATACTTTCACCCTTTTCCTCCAACAATACTGCATTTGCCTGTTTCTTATCGAATATAGCTTCTTCCAAAGTCGCAACGCTTGCTTCAACTGCGTCCGGCTCTTTCTCATATTCTGCCAATTCCTGTATGAATTGCAAAATTTTTGGGCAGTCTTCCCTGTGTGCTTGTCTTATTACAGCCATATCTTTCTCCTTATTTCAATTTCATTTTTATGATTGAAGCGTCTTTTTCTATTAACTCCTTTATCTTCATCAACCCGTCCTGCAATGCAAGTGTTGCTGCACGCCTTTGAAATTCGTAATAGCCGTGATAAAATGCCATATACTGTTTCGCATAACCTCGTTCATTAAATTTTGCCACGAGATTATTCCGAGTATCATATATTTCTACAATCACCTCCAACTCTGTCTCGTTTGCACAAAGGGGCATGCCGAAAACATTAAGCACTCCGAAAGTGAAACCGCTCAACCATGACCATTTGTAATTGTTTTTGTTGTAGATGTCTCCTGCTCTTATGACGATGTTCCCCTTTTTGCGAGTTGTCATATCGCATATATTATCACTTACTTCGGTTACGAAAACATCGGCTGCGTCTTGTATTCTTTTCTCAGCCGTATAGAGTTTCGTTTTTGCGTTTATTTCATAAACGCCTTTACCGTAAGGAGTATCCGTAAGTCCGTAAGGAGTTTTCAAATCGTCGGACACCTTAACGGAATACGAATTTGCTCCATATGCATTCTCAAATGATGGTTGGTCTATCCAACATGTAAGTTTGGGTAAAAGGCTCACATTTCTATAATCCGGTTGAAACAAATCTTTTTCCAAAGATTTGCAACTGCAAAAGCCCACAATGACAGTCATCGCAAGCAGTATTCTCATCACTCTTTTTTGATTTGGGTGTTTTCTCATAGTATATATGATTTATGTTTGTGGTCAATGGTTTCTATGATTTCTTCTGTTATTTCGTTGATGTATCGCTCATCAAACTTTCTTCCTACTCTTATATAATTTTCTGTGAAGCCGTACATTATTCCATCTTCATTATCTGCCTCCCAAAGGATGCTTACTTTTCTGCCTTTATTTGCTTGGTAGAAGGCTTCTTTTTTTTGGTCGGAGAGCTTTTGCAATTCCATGCTTCTTCTGTGCCTTTCACTCATGGGAACACTTTCCGGCATACCGGCTGCCGGTGTTCCTGGACGTTCGGAGTAGGTAAAGACATGCAATGCAGCCAAAGGAAGAGATGCGATAAAGTCTTTGGCTTCCGCAAAGTCCTCTGCCGTTTCATGCGGAAAGCCGACTATCACATCAGCTGCTATAAAAGCTTGCGGCATACGGAAATTTATATAATTCACTCTTTCCGCAAACAGTTCTCTGTCGTATTTGCGTCTCATCAGATGCAGTATTTTATTGCTGCCTGCTTGCAAAGGTATATGGAAATGAGGAAGAAATTTGTGTGAACGAGCACAGAAGTCCACTGTTTCTTCCGTTATGAGATTGGGTTCTATGCTTGAGATTCTGTAACGCTCTATTCCCTCTATTTTATCCAATTCACGAATAAGTTCAAGGAATGTCTCTCCGCTTTGTTTACCGAACTCACCTATGTTTACGCCCGTCAATACGACTTCTTTCTTATCTTGTTTTGCCAATTCTTCAGCACAGGCTACTGTACTTGCTATATCTCCGCTTCTGCTCCTGCCTCGCGAATACGGAATGGCACAATAGGTACAGAAATAGTCGCAACCATCTTGTATTTTAAGGAATGAGCGTGTACGATCGGAAGATGAATAAGATGGATAAAAGGAATGCATGCGGCTTATGTCGCATACATGATTTTCCACTGCAGTATCTTTCTTATGGTTTTCCACAAGTTCTATCAATTTTCTCTTATCATCATTGCCAAGTATTATATCGACACCTTCGATTTGCTCTATCTCTGAAGCTTTCAACTGAGACATGCAACCGATTACGGCAACTATTGCATCGGGATTGAGCTTATTCGCCTGCCTTATGGCGTTACGACATTTCTTTTCCGCAACCTGCGTTACGGTACAAGTATTTATGACATATACATCTGCATTTTCTTTGAATGCAACCTGCACATAGCCTCTTTCCATAAAGCCTCCGGCAAGGAAAGAACTCTCCGCAAAATTCAGTTTGCAACCCAAAGTATGAAAGGCTATGGTTTTCATCTTATGCTCCTTTGTTTTGGTTCAACAATTCAGCGAATTGCTGTTGGTTTATCATCTTCACGTTCAACTCTTCCGCTTTTTTTCGTTTTTGCGATCCCATATTGTCTCCGCAAACCACATAATCCACCTTGGAAGATATACTGCCGACAACTCTTCCCGCATTTTCTTCGATTATTCTCTTCAATTCCTCTCGTGAGAAAAAAGTGAATGTACCGCTTATCACAAAACTAAGACCTTGCAGAGCATTTCCACCGCTTTTTTCTTTCACTTCAAAACATAAGCCACGCTCTCTCAATCTTTCAATCAAGGCAATGTTCTCAGGATTTGCGAACCAAGCCACGAGGCTTCTTGCAACGCTTTCTCCTATTTCGTCTATCTCAATGAGTTGTTCGTAAGTTGCTTGTGCTAGATTGTCGATTGTCTTATTGTATTGTGCAAGTTTTTTGGCTGTAACTTCACCCACATATCTTATTCCCAAAGCATAAAGGACTCTCTCAAACTCCACATTCTTGGATTGTTCAATTGCCCGAATGATATTGGCTGCACTTTTTTCCCGAATGGTCGCCTTATTCTCCTCCCTGCCCGATGTGATACCTATCAAATCATTTTCTCTCAAATCGTATAAGGAGGCAAAATCCTCCACAAGTCCTTTATCCAATATGGCTTTCATCTTCTCGCCACCCAAATACTCTATATTCATAGCCTTTTTGGATATGAAGTGCTGAAAACGACCGAGTATTTGAGGAGGGCAGTGGTTGTAATTAGGACAATAGTGTGCGGCTTCTCCCTCCTGCCTTATGAGCCTTGCTCCACACACAGGACAATTCTCTATGAAGCCTATCGGTTTAGGCTCAAAAGTCTCCTGATTTTCAGACTTCAAGGAAGCATTCGATAAAACGCCCTTTTGTTCATCATGAATCGGCGTTTTATTTTTTTCTTTCGGCGTTTTATTTTGGCAAAACGGCGATTCTATTTTTCCTACTATCTTAGGAATTATTTCTCCGCCTTTTTCGATGATAACGGTATCCCCTTCGCACAAACCGAGTTTGGCAATAAAATCGGCATTATGCACACTTGCCCTCTTCACTGTCGTACCTCCGAGCCATACGGGTTCAAAAACCGCAACCGGAGTAACGACACCCGTTCTTCCGACCTGATACTCCAAAGTCAAAAGACGACTTTGAGCCTGCTCGGCTTTGAACTTAAATGCTGTAGCCCAACGAGGACTTTTTGCAGTGCTGCCTAATTTGTTCCAAAGCGAGACTTTGTTGAGTTTAATTACTATACCATCTATGTCGAAAGGCAGATTATCGCGTTCAACATCCCATTCATCAATGAAACTCATTATTTCATCAATACTTTTTGCCAAAGCCATGTAAGGAGGCACGTTAAAGCCCCAACTCTTTGCCGCTTTCAGTCTTTCGTAATGGGTTTTCATTTCTGCCAAATCATCTCCCATAAGAAAATAAAGAAAACATTCCAACTTTCTTTTGGCAACCTCCTTCGTGTCAAGGAGTTTTATGCTTCCCGAAGCAGCATTACGAGGATTGGCAAAAGGCTCTTCACCATTCTCTATTCTTTGTTTGTTGAATTGTTCAAAAGCTTTATGCGGATAAATAACCTCTCCCCTGATTTCAAACCTCTCCGGAATATTCTCTCCGTATATTTCCAAAGGCACTGTCTTTATTGTGCGTATATTATCGCTCACATCATCGCCCTGAATACCGTCTCCACGAGTTAAAGCTCTCACAAACTTTCCATTCTCATAAAGAAGGCTTATCGCAACACCGTCATATTTCAATTCGCACACCCATTCCAATTCCGTTTGCTCAGGTAATGCTTTCTCGGCTCTTGCCACAAAATCGCTTATCTCCTCTCTCGAATAAGTATTCGACAGAGACAGCATAGGGAACTCATGCTTTCCTTGAATAAAATTCTTGTTTATCTGACCGCCTACACGCTTGGTGGGAGAATTGGGACTTTGCAAGTTCGGAAACGCCTTTTCCAAATCCTCCAATTCTCTCATCAATGCATCAAACTCACTGTCCGACACAGTCGGAGCGTCCGATACATAATATTCGTACGTATAACGATTGAGCAACTGCCTCAATCGTTCCACTCTTTCCTTTGCTTCGTTAAAGCGTAGGCTCGTCATCTTTTTGTAATTCCTTCGTTATATCTTCGTCAACGATATTATCACGTCTTGCATTACGCAAAGTGTTTGCCGACAAAACATCATATTCGCGTCTGTTACGGATTATATCCATTGCCAAAAAGACCGCATTTCGGAAACTTTGAGCAGAAGCAATATTTTTACCTGCAATCTCGTATGCAGTGCCGTGAGCCGGCGATGTTCTGACAAAAGGCAATCCGGCAGTGAAGTTCACACCCTCCGTAAAGCTCATCAATTTGAAAGGAATGAGCCCTTGGTCGTGATATAATGCCATAACACCATCGAAATCTCTCATGGAGCCATTGCCGAAAAAGCCATCAGCCGGATAAGGGCCGAAAGCCAATATGCCGTTATCAAAAGCCTCACGTATGGCAGGAGCAACTATGCTTTCATCTTCCGTACCTATAAGACCTCTGTCGCCTGCGTGAGGATTTAATGCCAAAACCGCAATTTTCGGCATGCGGATCCCGAAATCTCTTTTCAAGGAATTATCCATCACTTTCAGTTTTCTGAGGATAAGTTGCTTTGTTATGACTTTCGGCACCTGGGCAAGAGACAAGTGATTTGTCATGATACCGATATGAATATCATGACAAGTCATTATCATCAGGCTTTCTTCCGCACCGAACTTTTTCGTGAGATACTCCGTATGTCCGGGAAAATTGAAACTCTCACTTTGAATATTCTTTTTATTGATTGGATTGGTAACAATTGCGTCAAGCTTTCCGCTCATCAGGTCATGACAAGCATAGTCAAGGCTCAAGGCTGCCAATTTTCCGCCAATTTCCGTTGCTTGTCCTATATCTATTTTAACCTCTTCCTGAATAATGTTCAATATATTGAACTTATGCGGCTCGACTTGCTCCACCGAACGCACATTGACGAAAGGAAAATCATTTGCATTTATCAACTTCTTATGATAAGACGCCACTTTGGAAGAGCCATACAGCACAGGAGTGCAACCTTCCAACATTCTGCTATCGGAAAAGCATTTGAGCATAACCTCATAACCTATTCCGTTAATATCTCCTTGCGAAATACCGAGACGAATGCTATTCTCATCTTTATCTTTCCTCAGTCTGAAAGTCGGTTTTCTCGTATTATTTGTTTCTGTCATAATTTCAATTTCTTTTTTTGCAGTCGCTTGCGAGTGATTCCAAAAAATCAACCATCAATCTTACGCCATATCCACTCGCACCTTTGCCTGCGTAATCTCTTTTCTTATCGAACATAGCCACACCGGCTATATCTAAATGTATGTAAGGATAATCTGTGAAATGAGCGAGAAATTTGCCGGCTGTAATCATGCCTGCTTCCGCTATCCCGCAGTTTTTAATGTCCGCAATATCGGATTTAATCAACTCATCATACTCTTCCCAGAACGGAAACTCGGCTATACGTTCATAAACCGTTTCTCCGCTTTGTTTGAGCAAAGACATGTACTGTTCTGCGTTTTGTTGAATTGAGGCTATTCCGAAAGACCCAATCGCTCTGGCAGCTGCACCGGTCAAAGTCGCAGCATCAACAAGCAATTTCGGAGAAAGTCCCTTGGCATACGCCAAAGCATCTGCAAGAATCATTCTTCCCTCGGCATCGGTATTGACAACCTCAACATTAGTTCCGTCATACATATTGATTATATCCCCGCTTGCATACGCATTTCCGCAAGGACGGTTATCTGTTGCAGGGAACAAGCCGATAATGCTTATAGGCAGGCCAAGACAAGCCACAGCGTAAAGTGCAGATGCCATCATTGCAGCTCCGGCCATATCTTCCTTCATATCGTTCATATAATCCCCCGGCTTTAAATTCAAGCCGCCGGTATCATAAACCAAGCCTTTGCCGACTAAAACAATAGGTTGTGAATTTACTGCATTATTCGGACTGTATCGCATTATGGTAAAGGTCGGCGGATCCATGCTTCCTTTGTTCACAGCAAGCAAACCACCCATTTTTTCTTTCTCTATCTTATCCTTATGCCATACTTCAACATCTATTCCTGCCTCATGAGACATATTTACAAAGGCAGCAGCCAAACCCTCGGCATTCAAACTGCAATAAGGCTCGTTAACCAAGTCTTTACACTTCTCCACAGCTCCGACAATTATCAACAAACGCTCAATGTCCTGCATTTCCACTTCCTGATTTATCACACTCAACTGATCAAAAGGATGTATCAATTTTTGGGGATCTGTCTTGTATGAATCAAAAGTGTAGCTTGCCAACAACATTCCTTCAACGAACCCCAAGGCTTCATGCTTTGGCAAACTGCTTATGAACTGCAAGTGCTTTATATATTCGTTATCGCAAAAGTCCAAAAGTTTTCCACCCAACTTTCTAAGCTTTTCCACCTGCTTATACTCTGTTTCACATTCATCAATTATCGCAACAATCTCCCAATGTGTCAATTTATTGAATGCAAAAAAAGTTCTGTCATTTTCTTCCGCCTCTTTGTTTACAAAATCCAACAAATCCTCTGACAGTATCTTCGATTCAAGCTTTGCATGTCCGCACCTTTTTAATACGAACAAAGAAGACACCTCCGATTTCAGGCTTTTCAATCTGTCTATGCTTATCATAACCCTTCAAATTAGTTGAGCAAAGGTACGAAATAAAACCAAAATAACTATCTTTGCAGAACTAAAAAAACAGCGATATGAATAGGAAAATCGTTACTCTCACATTCCTTTTCTGCTTATGCAGTATAATTTGCCTTGCCGATAATAACCCAATAAAGAAACGCAAAGGCAGGGAACACTATGTAAAAGAACAAATGTCGAACATGAGTTTGAAAGAAATGGTAGGGCAACTTATTATGATAGGTTGCGACAGCGACATAACTCCTGCCTACACAAACAAAATATTAAAAGACATAGATTCAAACAAAGTAGGAGGCATTTGTTTTTTCAAGGGGAA
>URCX01000089.1 GCA_900546465.1 uncultured Bacteroidota bacterium
ACCTTATTATATATATAATGACGCCAGGGGAAGCGGATTTGTGATTGTCTCTGGCAACGTATTTCGATGCTAATTCATAATGGTTGCCAAAAGCACGCCTTCATTTTACATTCTTTCACACGATTTCTTTGGATCGCATACCTCCAAAACTTACCAACCAAGACTCTTTATATGTAATTTTTCTTAAATATATATACAAAATAAAGAAAATATTCTATAAATTGAATTTATTTCACTATATTTGTAGTTGAAATTATAATTGTATGGAAGATATAAACAGAATAAAGCTTGTATTGGTAGAAAACGTACTATTCTTTAATGCCTAAAAAAGAAGACATCAATGATGTAATAGACAGCGATTCTTCCTATAAGGCACAAGGAGAAGCTTTTGCCAAAGTATTAAATGGATGGAAAGAAGATGTCGAACCAAAGATGATGGCTATCAATCAAGGTGTCCATCCAAAAGAATTGATTGCCGACTGGTCTGAAAGTCTATTAGCGAAAACTATGGAGCATAGTGGACTTGTAGATGCTTATGATACCTATGATGTCCTGCTAAACTACTGGGCAGATACTATGCAGGATGACTGTTATATGATTTCCAACGACGGGTGGACTTATCCAGAAGTGAAAGCCATCAAGGTAAAGGAAGTCAAGGAAAAGAAGAATAATGGCAGCGATACTGAAAGCAATAAGTCTAAGACAAAAGAGATGAGTGAGTACGAAAGTGAGGTAAACGGCTACCTTGCCGAAATGGGTTTTACACTTTAACGAAGAAACAACATGCTTAGTGAAAGTCAAAATATAGAATATAAAGAATCTTGGCGAGACGAATATCTGAAATGGATATGCGGTTTCGCCAATGCACAAGGCGGTCGCATTTTTATCGGTGTGAACGATGAAAAACAAGTGATAGGTCTGCCCGATGCCAAGAAGCTGATGGAAGACATTCCTAACAAAATTGTCAACTACCTTGGCATCGTGGAAGATGTAAACCTACTTACAGAAGGAGAAAAAGAATACATAGAGATTGTGGTGACACCAAGCAGTATGCCTGTGGCTTACCGTGGTGTTTACCACTATCGTAGTGGTTCTACCAAGCAAGAACTAAAGGGACTGGCATTGCAGAACTTTATCTTGAAAAAGATGGGGTGGTCGTGGGATGATATGCCAGTCGCCGGAGCCACGCTAAACGACATAGACCGTCAAGCTATCGACTACTTCTTGCGTAAAGGCATTGAAGTGGGACGAATTTCGGGTGATGCCTATACTTCATCTACTGAAGCTGTGCTGCGAAGCTTGAACTTGATAACTGAGGAAGGACAACTCAAGCAAGCCGCCCTATTGCTCTTTGGCAAGAATCCCAAGAGATTCTTTGTGTCTTGCGATTTCCGTATCGGCCGTTTCCGTAATGACGAGAGCGACTTGATCACACAGGACGTAGTAGAAGGAAATATCCTGCAAATGGTAAACCGTATCATTGAATTGCTGCGTTCCAAGTACCTTTTGTCCCCCATTCACTACGAAGGGATAACACGTATAGAGCAATTGGAAATACCCGAGGATGTGTTGCGTGAGGCTATTTGCAATGCCATCGTACACCGTGACTATATGGGAGTACATACACAAATGAAAGTATATGACGACTGCATTATGCTTTGGAACGATGGCAAACTGCCAGAAGGCATTGACCAAGAAAAGTTGTTCGCAGAACATGCTTCACAACCTCGCAACCGCAACATAGCCAATGCCTTCTACAAGGCTGGCTTTATCGAGACATGGGGGCGTGGCATTAACAAGATACGTCAAGGCTTGAAAAAGATGGGACTTCCTGAGCCTAAAATCGAGAATCATGTCAGCGGAACATTGATTACCATTTACCGTAATGTCGGTGTAAATGGAACTAATAACACCAATAATGTCGGAAACATGTCGGAAACAAATGTCGGAAACATGTCGGAAACGAACCTTACTGAACGTCAACGGTTTATCTTGTCTTCTATCAAGAAAAATCCGTTAATCACAGGAAAAGAAATGTCGGAAACATTGTCGGTAACACAGCGTACAGTAGAACGCGATTTGTCGGCAATGCAGAAAGCTGGCATCATTCGGCATGAAGGCAAGGTTAATGCAGGTGTGTGGGTGGTGCTTGAAAATACCCAAAATAAAGATTGAAAGGTATGAAAGAAACGAAATACAAAGATACGGAGATAGGAAAGATTCCTGAGGATTGGGAGGTTACATCTATCGGAAAGTTCTGTAATGTAAGACGAGGAGTACACGTGTAACGAAAGAGCAATTAACAGACGAAGGAAGGTATCCTGTATATCAAAACACCAATTACCCTATGGGCTATTTTGATAACTACAATGCGGATGCCAACACCCCATTTGTCATTGTGGGTGGTTCCGCTGGACAAATAGGTTTAAGTAAGGAAAGATATTGGGCTGCTGATGATTGTGCTTTCTTTGCATGCCATGATATTTACAAGGAATACCTATACTATGTCTTGCTTCTTAACCAAAGTAATATTTTGCTCCTATGATACATATTTCCTAAAAATGTACTATCTTTGCAGCATGACAAAGAAATAAAACTATTAGATTTTAATAATTATCAACTTACAGTCAGCATGAAAGTTATTCATAGTATCCTATCCTTTTCCCCCTCGATAGCCCTTTCACAGGCCATCGTTTGTTTCCTTTTAGCCTTTAGTCCGGCAGTATATAGTAAAAATATCAATCCTCGCAAAGCAGCGAAGATAGCTCAAAGATACGTCACCTTACCTCAATCCCAAGAGGTAAAGGCAAAATCGAAAGGTTTCTCTCAAACAGCTGATACACCTTATTATATATATAATGACGCCAGGGGAAGCGGATTTGTGATTGTCTCTGGCGATGATGAGATGGGGGAGATTTTGGCTTACAGTACTGAGGGAACACTCGACACGCTGAATGCCAACCCCTGCGTAAAATTCCTCTTGGAGGGGTATCGCCAGACATACGAGGTGCTGAAAGAAGGAAAGGTAGTTGTCGGAAATGCAACCCGCTCTGGTCTGTTTTCTCAAACCGTATCACCTCTACTGAAAAGCAGATGGGGACAGTCGCATCCTTTTAATGCCCGTACAGGTTACCCCTATAGCGGATGTGTGGCTACTGCCATCGCACAATTGATGTATTACCATCAATGGCCTCTTCAGGGAAAGGGACAGAATGAGTATGAGGTAACTTATTATCATACCAAGAAAAGTGCAGACTTCAGTCAGTCTCATTATGATTGGGCGAATATGTTGCCCGACTACCGTTATCCTGTTCGTGCAACATCAGAACAGGAAGATGCCGTTGCCTTGCTGATGAATGATGTGGGCGTGGCTTCTTTCATGCAATATACACCTAACGCCAGCGGAACACAGGGCATATTTGCCTATCAGGCTCTGCTAAAAAACTTTGGTTATTCGGCTGCCTATGCAACCAAAGCAATAGAAGGGCCTACCCGTTTTGCAGAAATCCTGCGGCAGGAACTCCTCAATGGATGTCCTGTCTATCTGGAAGGCAGACCGGCTGGTGCTGCTTCCGGACATGCATGGGTGACAGATGGTTTTGATGAAAATGGACTCTTCCACATGAATTTCGGTTGGGAGGGACAGGGTGATGCCTACTATTCACTCACCAACCTCAGTGTTTCGCAGACAGGTAGTGAGTTCCAAGGTAAGCCGCTGGCATTCAACCGTGCTATCATGGCTATCTTAGCACATCCCGATAATGGGAAATATCCGGAGATAGACCGTAGTCTCTTGGAAAATTCCCCACAGTTGATGTTCAATGAGGGTGGTTCGCTACTGATAAAAGAGGCAACTGGCAAGAATTTCAACCCATCACAGACTATTACAGTGGAAATGAATTCATTCGTCAACAGGGGTAAGCCTTTCCGGGGAGATATTGGTGTAGCAGTCTATGATGTGGATGGGAACCTCATGCAGGTTGCCTATTCTGATGATCATGCTCTGGGAGGTTTTACGCAGCGAATCTATGGTGCCGATCATGCCGGATGGATGGGGAACGACTATCTTATGAATGAAGCACAACCTGTCAAGTTGAATCTTTCAGGTCTTCAGGATGGATATTATCGTCTCCTTCCTGTATGTGTTGCCAGAAAAGAAGATCAGTCGTGGGATGAGTTCTTTCTGATAAAAAAGGCGCCTGTGGTAGAAGTGGAACTGAAGGATAGAACTGGGCGCATATCGGAAATCTATTCGGAAGAACCTCATTTCCAGTTAATGGCGCAGCCAAGACTCATCGGCAGCGTAGAACAGGGAGAAAAAGTACAGGCATTCTTCTCGCTGAAGAATCTCAATGGAGTACCTCGTGACTGTTATTTGAGAGTACAATTGCTCAATGATAGTCGAGAGGTCGTGATGGATACCCGTGTCGATCAGCTCAGCGAAATCGAAGGTTTTACCGAAACCGAAATTCCAATTTTGCTCTCTTTGCCTTCAAATCTTTCTCCAGGATGCTACGAAGTGAAACTCATCATCTCAGGCGATGAAGCCGAAACGATGTTCTATCCTGTCAACCTAATCCACGACCGGGAGGCTGCATTTATCCAGGTGGAGAAAGCGCAGGAAAAGCCGCTAATGGCGAAAGCTGAAGTCTTTTTAGCTGATGATTCCCACGAGAAAATAGAATCAGGCACTATTGATATGACGAAATATGCTAATTTCAAATTGGGAGTCTCGCTGCTCGCATCCGAAGGCAGAAGTTATGAAGGACGTATAACGCTTATGGGTGAAGACACTGAGACAAAGGAAAAGATACAGGTGCGGGGAATCGATGATGAAGTGAGTGTTTCTTCAACCTTCGAGGTACCCCTTTACAGTTATTGGCTGCGCAAGAACAATTTGTCTTTTGTCGATGGTCATACTTATCGCATGAGGGTGATGGGGGAGATAGAAGGCAGGGAAATCGAACTTGGCAATCCGCAGGGACCCGTGTATTATCTGAAGCGTAAAGGCGACCTCCTCGCTATTTCCCAGGACACATCTACAGGAATCGGAGCCTCTGTAAATGCAGCTCCTTCCATTGATGTCCGTCTCGAAAGTCATCAACTATCAGTTTCCTGTAGTGGCTTGAGAAACATCAAACTCTATCAGATAAGCGGCAGTCTGCTCAAACAGTCTGAGAAGATAAATGGAAATCAAGCCTCGCTTTCTCTGCAAGGCATTCCTGCAGGTATCTATCTGTTGCGTATAGTTACTGATAAGCAGATTTTCACTTATCCGATCAGAATCAGAGGCGCCCGCTAACCTTCATCTTATATACATTCGTTTCCCGTTTCTCAAAGCCTAATTGCTGATAAAGTTGGTTGGCTGAGATTCGGGAAGGGCGAGATGTCAGCATCAGGGAGAGGTTTCCATAGGTTTGAGCCTTTTCCCTGATGACATCGATTGCATGATTTTCAAGCAATTTGCCATATCCTTTTCCACGATATTGCGCATCCACTACTACGTCTTCTATCCATGCTTTCCATCCAGTAGGACAAGGGTAGAGGGCAAGGGTAGTCATACCTATCAGCTTTCCATCCAACTCCAATGCATAGAGTTGAGAATTTCATGCTTGTCAAGCAAACTAATCAGTTGACCATACATCGGCTGTCCGTTAAAATGTGTACCTTTGTTCATAGTTACTGGAATTATATTTAGCAAAGACAAAGGTAACTTAAAGGGCTGAATTCCAAGCGAGGAATCCAGCCCTAATTCTTTATGCTCAAAAAAGTTTTGACAAATGTGTTGTTGTTGGCGATATTGCTTGTTATTGTTGAAGTAACGGCATTTTGTATTGCATCGTCGAACAAAGATAACTGGGTAAATAAGCAAACTTTTTCCAAAAAGGTTGTCGAAAATTTCAAAGAATATTTCAAAACACCCGATACTTTTGAGCAGGAAGTTGAAGTTCTTGAACATTTGATGCGAAAACCGCAGGGAGAAAACTTCTTAAAACGTCCGATTGTAATTACGGGCTGCTCAATTGCGCATGGCGTTCAACTCAAAGATGACGAGACATTCGGGCATATTTTGTCCGTGCAAACCCAACGACCCGTTTACAATAACGCTTTTTGGGGTTGGGGACTTCAGCAAACTTTGAGAATGATGCAAAACGGAAAGTTTTACGAAAGAATTAACGGAAATCCCGAATATCTTTTCTACGTCTGCATTTACAACCATCGTTTGCGCCAATATTTTTATCAGGATTTTTTCTATAATTCAAGAATGTATGTTCGATATAAATTGGACAAAAACGGGGATTTGGTCTATGTTACACCGAAAAACTTCCCCTTCGTTTACAGATTTTATACGACAAAACTTCTTCAAAAATTTATTCAAGACAAAAAAATGGCTAATAAATTTGCGACATCAAGGTTGTTTTTGAAAACAATTGAAGCGGTAAACAGCGATATGAAAAAGCATTTCCCCGATTGTAAAATGGTTGTGCTTCTTTACTCTGACGAGCAAAAGGACGAGGATAACACCGTTTCGCCGACGGAAAATTTCTTCTCCCCTGCCGAGCAAAAAGAATTGAGCAAAAACGACATATTAATTATTAACATGGAACAAATTTGCGGAAAATCTTTCAAAAACCATGAATATCACATGGACAGATACCATCCCAATGCCAAATTTTGGGGTGAAGTTGTTCCCGAACTCAAAAAACAACTGAGTTTGTAAATCCTTGCGTAGCAAGACTTCGAGATATTGTTGTTAAGTTTTGTTAAGGAAAATGCAGGTTTTTTTGCAATTTAGGCAATTATTTTTTTGAGGGCACTTTCATGAGGAGTAAGTTTTAGTGTGTTAGAAAGTGTGATATTTATGGCAATCGCTCCCGTCAGTTCAGTTAACGTAGTTGCAGCAAAGGCTGTTGAAAACAAAAAAGTTTCAACTCCGATTGCAGCAGAAAAACCCGAAGTTCAACAACATGTTGCAGAAAAGGGAGCATTGAAATCATACTTTTTAGGCGGTCAAAACGTCACTTTCGGCGGAACTTCAGGTTTTAAAATCAAAAAACTTGAAGATGTTCCTTGCCCTTGCTGCGGACAAATTATGCTTACGCCCGAATCTACCGAAAAGCACGTAAAAAGATTGAATATGGCTAAAGGCAACAAACTTGCCGACAGAATCGTTAACGAAGAAGCAAAATTTTTAAGAAGTAACGAACGCGCTGTTGCATTTATGGCTGCAAATGCCGCTAAAGGTACGGAATTAAACCTTGCCGGCGCAATAAATAAAGTTTCAAAAAACCTTCCTCAAAATTTCAACGCATATTGCCAAGATGTTCTTATGAATGCGGCAATTATTTGTGATGAAAAATTCGGTGAAAATTCCGAACCCGCTAAATTTTTACTCAAAAAAGCAGACGAACTTACAGACCACGAAGCGTTTTACAGACCCGATTTGACGGAAGAATTTGCTAAATTTAAAGGCTCAATGTCTCACGAACAATATCACGAGCTCGAAGATACATTGATGACTTTGCCTTTGGATTATAAAAATGTTTCAAGAATTATGGAAGGTGCATCAAAAGAAGGTTCCACTCAAATCGCAAGAAGATTGTACGCACCCTCTTTGGCTACTGCCGAACACGTTTTGCCTCACTCTCTCGGCGGAAGCAACAAAGCGTCAAACTTCCTCTCGGAATGCGCAGGCTGCAACAATCCGAGAAGCAGCATGTCTTATTTGGAATGGTTTAAAGTTCACCCCGAATTTAAGAGAAATGCGCAAGTTTATATTGAACACGTCGAAGGCAGAATTGTAAACGGTGAATTGCCGACAACCTACGATTCTTATCCTGTCGATATCAAAGAAACTTTGACCAACGAATCCGAAGGTCATATTACTTTGAAAGTTTTGGATAAGGCTAAGTTGATTGAACTTCGTGAAGCAAAAAAACACGGTCAGGAAGTAGATATTCACGCTGAAACGGAAAAAGCCGAAAAAGAAGAAGAAAAAGAAGAAAACGTCTAGTTCTTTTTGAAAATTCCGTAATCTGTAAGCCTTTTCAGAAAATTTTGTATTTGTTTCAGATGTATGTATTTCAGTAGACTTATAATAATTTTCGGACGGAAATAGAATTTTCTGAATGCATTTTTCTGTGCCAAAATCAGATCCTCTTTCGTTAACCCGTCGGGAATGTATTCGGGGTAACGGTAACTGTCTTTTGCAAAATCAGGTTTGAATTTTCCCTGCAATTTGTCCCAAAGTTCGCATCCGGGAAGGACATCCAAAATCAAAAATTGCGCTCTTGTTAACCCCGAATTTACGGCAAAATTCGTGGTTTCTTTTATAGTTT
>URCX01000090.1 GCA_900546465.1 uncultured Bacteroidota bacterium
CCTTATCAAAATAGGTGTCGGGCTTATTCGGGTCGAACACTTCGTTGCAGTACATAACGGTCACCAAGTCTTCTGTGTTGGAGAGGTTGATGATGTTGTGGGTGTAACCGGGGAGCATGATGACGCTTTGGATTTTGTCACCGCTTACTTCATAGTTCAACACTTCGTCTGTACCTTCCTTGCGGAGTTGAATAAGTCCGTGACCAGAGACAACTATGAACTGTTCCCATTTGGAGTTGTGCCAATGTTCACCTTTGGTGACTCCCGGCTTGGAGATATTGATACTTACTTGTCCGCAGTTGAGGGTGTGAACGAGTTCTGTGAACGAACCTCGATTATCAACGTTCATCTTCAAGTCGAAGATAGCCTTTTCCTTTGGCAGATACGAGAGATAAGTACTGAAAAGTCTTTTTGCGAAACTATCGGCAGGAATTTCCGGAATCGTCAGAGTCTTCGGCATATCTGCAAACTTGTAAAGGTGTTCTACTATTTCTCCAAGTTTTACATGATGAGTAACACTTGCCGCACAATAACGCCCATCTGTGGTAAAAACAGTATCAACTCCATCAAACTCACAATGATGTTCTTCACCCTTTAATGCACAAATCATTTCCTCCACAAGGTCATCGATATAGAGAAGTTCCATATCGACATTCGGGTCATTCACCTGTATCGGTAAATCATTTGCAATATTATAGCAAAAAGTTGCAACAGCGGAATTATAATTAGGTTTGCACCACTTACCATATAAATTAGGAAAACGATAAACGAGAACCTTCGCTCCGGTCTCTTTTCCATATTGAAACATCAACTCCTCTCCCGCCTTTTTGCTCCGACCATACTCGGAATTACCGAAACGACCCGCCAAGGTAGCCTGCACAGACGAAGAAATCATCACGGGACATTTGTTGTCATGCTTTTTCAAACACTCCAACAACTCGGACGCAAATCCGAAATTGCCCTGCATAAACTCCTCTTGTGTCTTTGGTCTGTTAACTCCTGCAAGATTGAACACAAAATCGCAATCCCTGCAATAACAGTCCAACTGTTCCGAAGTTGAATCTATGTCATACTCATAAATATCTTCAATAGCAATATCCCCATAGCACTTGGCTTTACCATCTCTGATGTTTTTCAACTGAGCGACAAGATTCTTACCGACAAATCCCTTGGCACCAGTTACCAATATCTTCATGCTTATTCGCTTTTGATTTCAACAGACTTCTGCTTCTTTTCCAATCCGAGGTCTTCTCTCACGAAACGCAACTTCAACAGCAACTCTTTCATACCATCGACATCAAGACGACGAGTATTGTGAGAATGATAATCCTCTATAATCGACACCTTTTCATCGCCCTCCTTGAAGAACTTATCATAGTTCAAATCTCTTGTATCGCAAGGAATACGATAATAGTTACCCATATCTATCGACTTGGCCATTTCCTCACGCGTAACGAGTGTCTCATACAATTTCTCCCCATGACGAGTACCGATAACCTTCACCTCAGTCTCTCCGTACTTCGGATTTATTTTGACATAAGTCTCTTTCAACGCCTGAGCCAATGTTGACAAAGTAGCCGCAGGAGCCTTTTGCACGAACAAATCGCCATTTTCTCCATGCTCCCAAGCATACACAACCAAATCCACGGCATCATCCAGAGTCATCATAAACCTTGTCATATTCGGGTCTGTGATTGTTATCGGCAAGCCTTGCTCCATCTGACTAACCCACAAAGGGATAACGCTTCCGCGACTCGCCATCACATTGCCATAACGCGTACAACAAATCGTAGTCTTGGCATCTTTACCCAACTGACGACCCTTCGCAATGGCCACTTTCTCCATCATCGCTTTCGATATACCCATGGCATTGATGGGATAAGCCGCCTTATCCGTAGAAAGCACAACAACCCTGCTCACGCCATGAGCAATCGCACTCTCCAACACGTTGTTCACTCCTATAACATTCGTCTTCACTGCCTCCATGGGGAAAAACTCACAACTCGGCACCTGCTTCAAAGCCGCAGCCGCAAAAATATAATCCACCCCCGACATGACAGCGTCAACACTCTGCCTGTCCCGAATATCACCTATATAAAACTTTACCTTCGGATTCTGCAACCTGTGCCGCATATCGTCCTGTTTCTTCTCATCTCGTGAGAAAATTCTCACCTCCTTGATATCACTATCCAAGAAACGACGCAACACCGCATTTCCGAAACTTCCCGTGCCTCCCGTAATCAAGAGGACTTTATCCTTAAAAATCGACATATACCACAATTAAAAAATCTATTTGTTATCCCAAATAATTTCTTTCACCATTCTACACGCATCATTCTTGTTAATTTCTTCCATTTTATTATCTTCTCTATTTTCAGAAACTTCTTTTTTAACCCATACAATATCTTTCTCTACATCAAAACCTATTTCTTTCGCGTACTCTCTAATAACATCATGCGTACTTCCATAAGAACGGGCAGCAGTAATAGCAATATCACAATAGTGTTCTCTAAAATACTTCACATTTTTAAGTAACTCAGATTTTTTTATCACCCCAAGCAGTAATATCCACTATTTTACCCTTATAATGACAGGTAGTTCTAACATCCTTCCTGCTATAACTCAACTCAACCTTATTAAGCATATCAATCACCATACGCAAAGTGGTAGTCTTACCTATATTTCCACTACCATACAAAACAATAACTTTACTTATTTTATAAATCAATTTATTAAACTCATATATCAATTCATTTCTTTACTATCACTATGATTTTCAATCAACCTCTCATACAATTCAATATACTTCTCAAAACACTGACGGAAATCCGCAGGGTGATAATGTTTACTGCCACTTTATCGTTGAAGAAAATGTCCAAGGCTTCCAAGATAGTGGACTTACCTATATCGTTGCGACCGACAAACACAGTCAAGTCACTCATATCTATCTGAACTTGCTCTCGATAACCTCGAAAATTCTTCAATGAAAATAATTTAAGTCTCATAACTTATTTTATTTCTGTTTTACCATACCATTCCGATAAAACCTGCAGCACCCGTCACAAGAACAGTCTTACTTTCAAGTGAAACATTATACTCTACCATGACTTTTAATCCCTTTTGAAAATATCTCTTGTATAAACCTTATCTGCCACGTCGTCCAAACTGCTGTCGTAGCGGTTGGCTATGATTGCCTGACTTTGTTGCTTAAATTCGGATAGGTCATTGATTATCTTGCTGCCAAAGAAAGTGCTGCCGTCTTTAAGCGTGGGCTCGTATATGATGATCGTAGCTCCTTTGGCTTTGATGCGTTTCATCACGCCTTGTATGCTGCTTTGACGAAAATTATCGCTGTTGCTTTTCATAGTAAGACGATAAACGCCGATGACACATTGCTTCTCTTCTGTCGGGTTGTAGTCGCCTCGGTTATAGTAATCATAATAGCCGGCTTTTCTCAATACTTGGTCGGCAATAAAGTCTTTTCTCGTTCTGTTGCTTTCGACTATCGCACTCATCATGTCTTGCGGTACGTCCGCGTAGTTCGCCAAGAGTTGCTTGGTATCTTTCGGTAGGCAGTATCCGCCATAACCGAACGAAGGATTATTATAATGATTGCCTATTCTCGGATCAAGGCAAACACCATCTATTATATGCTGGGTATTCAAACCTTTCAACTCTGCGTAGGTATCCAATTCGTTGAAGTATGATACTCTGAGTGCCAAGTACGTATTGGCAAAGAGTTTCACTGCTTCTGCTTCGGTTGAACCCATAAACAACACCGGAACTTCTTTATCTATAGCTCCTTCTCTTATCAGTTCGGCAAAGATATGGGCTTTTTCTTCAAGCCGTTTGTCTCCTTGTTTGCAACCTACTATTATTCTGCTCGGATAAAGATTATCATATAATGCTTTGCTTTCTCTCAAAAACTCGGGTGCAAAGATTATGTTTTCGCTGCCGGTTTTCTGTCTTATGCTTTCTGTATATCCTACCGGTATAGTGGATTTTATGACCATAATGGCATGAGGATTATACTGCATTACCTTTGCAATGACATCTTCCACAGCCGAAGTATCGAAGAAGTTCTTCGTACTGTCGTAATTTGTCGGAGTTGCTATTACTACGAAGTCAGCATCTTTGTATCCTTCTTCCGCATTGAGTGTTGCCCGCAAATCCAATGATTTATTCGCCAAATAATCTTCTATATACTCATCTTGAATTGGTGATTTCTTGTTATTCACCATATCTACCCGTTCAGGCACTATATCCACCGCCATAACGCTGTTATGCTGTGCCAAGAGTATAGACAAAGATAGTCCTACATATCCGGTTCCTGCTACTGCTATCTTCATCTCTTATTATACATCTCTTCGTAATACTTCTCGTATTCGCCGCTTATGATATTGTCCATCCATTCTTGGTTATCCAAGTACCACTTTACGGTCTTTTCTATTCCTTCCTCAAATTGAAGGTTTGGTTCCCAACCGAGTTCCTTTTGGAGTTTGGTGCTGTCTATCGCATATCGCAAATCATGACCTGCTCGATCTGTTACGTATGTTATAAGATTTATATCTTCGTTCTCCTGTCTGCCGAGCAGTCTATCGGTTGTCTTTATCAGAAGTTTCACTATGTCTATGTTCTTCCATTCGTTGAAACCTCCGATGTTATACGTCTCCGACACTTTGCCTTTATGAAATATAAGGTCTATCGCTCTTGCATGGTCTTCAACATACAGCCAATCTCTGACGTTTTCTCCCTTGCCATAGACAGGTAAAGGCTTTTTATGCCTTATATTGTTGATGAACAAGGGTATCAACTTCTCCGGAAATTGGTACGGACCGTAATTATTGGAACAGTTGGTTATTATTATCGGCATTCCGTAGGTATCATGGAACGCTCTGACAAAATGATCGCTGCTAGCCTTGCTTGCAGAATAAGGACTGTGAGGTTGGTACTTCAAATCCTCCGTGAAGAACTTGTCTCCATACGCCAAATGCCGGTGATTGGAAGATGCCTTCGTCGTAAAGGGCGGTTCTATTCCCTCGGGATTTGTCATTTCCAAAGCCCCGTACACCTCATCCGTACTGATATGATAGAACATCTTGCCTTTATATCCATCTTCCGTACTTTCCCAATATAATTTGGCTGCTTGAAGCATGGACAAAGTGCCTATCACATTCGTTTTTGCAAAAGTAAACGGGTCTTTTATGCTCCTATCCACATGGCTTTCGGCTGCAAGATGAATTACACCGTCTATTCGCTTTTCCAGCATAAGCCCGTATATCGTTTCAAAGTCGCAAATATCCGCCTTTACGAAATGATAATTCGGCTTATCCTCTATATCTTTCAAGTTTGCAAGGTTACCGGCATACGTCAACTTATCTACATTATATATATTGTAGTCAGGGTATTTGTTTACAAACAAACGAACCACATGGCTACCGATAAAGCCTGCTCCTCCTGTGATTATTATGTTTCTCACCTTAATTCCCGTCTGTCGCAAGCCTGAAAAGATATTCTCCATACTGATTGTTTGCCATCAACTTTGCTGTCCTCAACACATCTTCCCTGTTAATCCAACTCTGTTTGTAAGCAATCTCTTCCAAACAAGCAATCTTCAAACCTTGACGCTTTTCCACTACTTCAACAAAGGTTGAGGCTTCCGACAAAGAGTCATGCGTTCCTGTATCCAACCAGGCAAATCCTCTGCCAAGAAGTTGTATTTTCAGTTGTTTATCTTCCAAAAATCTCTGATTGACAGTGGTGATTTCCAATTCGCCTCTTGCCGACGGTTTTATGCTTTTGGCTACTTCCACAACCTTATTCGGATAGAAGTACAAACCTGTTACGGCATAATTACTCTTCGGATTCTTAGGTTTCTCTTCCAAAGAAATACAATTACCGCTCTTATCAAATTCAGCAACTCCGTATCTCTCGGGAGCTGCCACATGATAACCGAAAACGGTCGCCTTATTATTTTCTTCTGCATCTCTTACGGCTTGCTCCAACATAGGACGAAAGCCCTGTCCGTAGAAAATATTATCTCCCAGCACCAAACAAGCGGCATCTTTCCCTATAAAACTATCACCTATTATAAAAGCCTGAGCCAAGCCATCGGGAGATGGTTGCTCGGCATATTCAAATCTTACGCCGTAATCCTCCCCGCTTCCGAGCAATCTTTGAAATCCAAGCAAATCCTGAGGTGTGGAAATAATCAATATGTCTCTTATGCCTGCCAACATAAGAACCGATATCGGATAATATATCATCGGCTTATCGTAAATCGGCAACAACTGTTTGCTTACTCCTTTCGTTATAGGATACAAACGTGTTCCCGAACCTCCTGCAAGTACTATTCCTTTCATATTTGCTTTTCTCGTCTATAACCTGCCGTCGATGATTTCTCTTGGGAGTATACTTTTGACATCATAAACAATGCCGTTGGTTTTAAGCATTTGTTTGATACGGAGCTTCAAAAATTCGGTATGCGAAACGGCAAGTATGATTGCATCATATTGCTTGTTTAATACGGCTTTATCACGTGTCGAATGCACTGCATACTCTTTCTGTACTTCTTTTTCGTCCGCGTATGGATCGTATATGGTTATATTGTCGGTATATTCTGCCAATGTATGATAAATATCCACCACTTTGGTGTTTCTTATATCGGGACAATTTTCTTTGAAAGTAACGCCTAAGATAAGTATTTCGGCATTCTTCACGAGAATGCCTTTCTTATTCATGCACTTTATGGTTTGTTCTGCCACATAATTGCCCATTCCGTCATTCAATCGCCTTGCCGCGAACATCACTCTCGGCAATACGCCATAGACTTGTGCTTTTTGAATAAGGTAATAAGGGTCAACGCTTATGCAGTGTCCTCCAACCAATCCGGGGGATAACTTGATGAAATTCCATTTCGACGCAGCGGCTTCAATGACATCGTGAGTATCTATTCCCATAGCATTGAATATTTTAGCCAACTCGTTCATGAATGCTATGTTGACGTCTCGCTGTGAATTTTCTATTATCTTCGAGGCTTCCGCTACCTTAATCGATGGAGCCTTATGAGTTCCGTTGATTAGGACAGAAGAATATAGTTTGTCCACAATCTCAGCCACCTCAGGGGTCGAGCCGGAGGTTACTTTCTTTATCTTCTCCACCGTATGTTCCTTGTCTCCGGGGTTTATTCTCTCCGGCGAATAGCCAGCGAAGAAGTCCTTATTCAACTTCATTCCGCTTACACTTTCCACCACAGGGATACATTCCTCTTCCGTCACACCGGGATAGACTGTCGATTCGTAAATAACAATATCTCCTTTTGAAATCAGCTTGCCGACAGTCTCGCTTGCACCTATCAAAGGTCGCAAATCCGGACGATTATTGCAATCCACCGGCGTAGGAACCGCCACTATATAGATATTACAATCCTTTATATCATTCAAATCCGCCGTACACCTGAATCCATATCGGCTTACAGCCTCCTGCAAGAGTTCATCGCTCACTTCCAAAGTGTCATCGTGTCCTTTCATCAGGGCGACAACTCTTTCCGTATTCAAATCATAACCGATTGTTTCGTACTTTGTGGAAAATAACCTCGCCAAAGGAAGTCCGACATAGCCCAATCCGATAACTGCAATCTTGTGTTTTTCCATCTCTTTTTCTGATTTCTTTCGCTCTTTCGGGTACGGCAAAGCTCCGTCAGTTACATTGCTAAACCCACAACGCCGACGGAATTTTTCATTGTGCAAAGGTAACACATCTTTCCGATATGAACAAACTTTCAGGTGCTTAATTTCGTTTTCTCCTTTTATTGTTTTGATTTGCAAAGAATAAAATTCACAATATGCAAAGGCGATATCAAAAACCTTTTTGCCGTTTCCGCAATATGTAAATCGGTATTTTAAGGAATAGAATATTGTGTTTCACAAGCAACAAGAACAAATTCCTGAACTGATGTTGTGAAATAAAAAGTTTCAAATATCCGTATATCACTTTGAAACGATACAAATCCTTATCACTTCGCCATCTGAAAGCCGCCTTATTGAGATATACGGCGTATGTCTGCACATTGCCGGCTTTCCTTGTGGCATTTCCATCAAGCGGATCGGATATATAGAATGCAGTCATGGCATTGCTTTGGGCAAAGATTTCCTTTTCGTACAATCGTTCCCAACAATCCAAATCCTCTCCCTTGCTCATGCGTGTGTCAAAGCCTCCTATCTCCAATAAAGAAGTTCTTTTCACCACTGCTGTTGACGACCAGATGACGTGCTTTCCGTATAATAATCTGCTGTAAAAGTCATTCACTATAAAGCCATTACAATCCTCTTTC
>URCX01000091.1 GCA_900546465.1 uncultured Bacteroidota bacterium
TTAAGAGTCAATTGCTCTACCAACTGAGCTACGAAGACTTTTAAAAGCAACTGTTTCGGCTTGCTTTTGCGTTTGCAAAGGTAGACATTTGTTCAGATTTGGCAAAGAATTTTCGGGAAAACTTTTACTGTTCTTTGCAAACGCTTGTTTGTTAGCCGATTGTGTTTCGGTTTATTTTTTTTAGCATTTCGGCTGTGTGCGTGTAGCGAAAAAAGATATATCTTTGGGGCTCCTATTTGAAGGGTTTCAAGTAGGGTTTTAATGGTTAAAGTACTAATAATAGCAGTTATGACATCTTTATCAGTATTGTTGGAAGTTGTTAGCAATTTGGCTCCGTTCGGCTATGGTTTGGCCGGAATAGGTGCAGGTCTTGCTGCGATTGGCGCAGGATTGGGTATCGGAAATATCGGAAAAAGCGGTATGGAAGCTATTGCAAGACAACCGGAGGCTACGGGCGATATTCGTTCCAATATGATTATCGCTGCTGCATTGGTCGAAGCCGTTGCTTTGTTTGCCAATGTGGTTTGTTTGTTGGTCATCTTGATGAAATAACAAACATTCGGATTAACATGGCAACTTGATGATTGATTGGGTTGCCATGTTTGTGTTGAACATTAAATTGTCAGAGATATGGGATTACTTACGCCGGGATTAGGCTTGTTCGTTTGGATGTTTTTGGTTTTTGCCATTCTTTTGTTCGTATTGGGCAAATTCGGTTGGCCGGTTGTCTTGAAAATGATGAAAGACAGAGAGGAAAACATAAAACAATCCTTGGAAGCAGCCGATAGGGCAAAGGAAGAAATGCAGCAGTTGCAGTGTAACAACGAATTGCTTTTAAAACAGGCTCAGGAGGAAAGAGACGAAATGCTTAGACAAACGAAACTATTGAAAGAAAAGATAATAGAGGAGGCTAAGCAGAGCGCTCAACAGGAAGCTCAAAGAATAATTCTTGATGCAAGAGAGGCAATAAACTATGAGAAGTTGCATGCAATGACTGAACTGAAAAATCAGATAGCGAATCTTTCAATAGAGATTGCGGAGGATTTGTTGATGCATGAACTTTCGGATAAGGCGAGGAGCAACGAAATTATAGAAAAGAGGATTTCTGAAATAAAACTGTAAGTCATGAACAGTTATAAGCTACAAACCCGTTATGCTCAGTCTTTGTTTGAACTTGCTTTGGAGCAAGGTATCTCCGAACTTGTATATGAGGATATGCAATGCGTCATGCAAGTATGTATGCAAAATCGTGAGCTTAGGGTGATATTGAAAAATCCTGTGATAAAACCATCGGACAAAAGAGATATCGTAAACGAGATATTCAAAGGAAAGGTTAAGGAGTTGTCTTTGGCGTTCATGGATTTGTTGATAAAAAAGCGTAGAGATGTTTTGCTCTATGAGATTGCGGAAAGATATACTGAGTTATATAAGGAGTATAACAACATAAAAACTGTAATCCTTACAACAGCAGAGGTCTTGGATAAAGGAATTGCGGAAATGATAGTGCGAAAGATAGAGGAGGAGTTGTCGGCAAAGGTGGATTTACAGACTAAGGTTAATCCTAAACTTATAGGAGGCTTTTGTCTGTTTGTGGACGGAATGCAGTATGACGCAAGTTTTATGAATCAATTCATGAAATTGAAAAAGGATTTCGCCAAGAATATATATGAGAAAACCTTTTAGAGTGTTTTTGCTCGAAAAGGGAAAGAACAAGAGTAGTAATGATATAAAATAGTTTGTAATATGGCAGAAATTAAACCGTCGGAGGTAACGGCAATATTACGGAAGCAACTCTCCAATGCAGACCTTGAAATAGGGTTGGAAGAGGTTGGAACAGTTCTCACTGCCGGAGACGGCATTGCGAGAATTTATGGCTTGAATAATGTGCAGGCAGGAGAGTTGGTTGAATTTGATAACGGAGTTCAGGCGATAGTGCAGAACCTTGAAGAGGATAATGTAGGAGTTGTGATTTTGGGAAATGCGGACTCGATAAGTGAGGGCGATGTTGTCAAGAGAACCAAACGTATAGCTTCGATAAAAGTGGGAGAAGGATTGTTGGGCAGAGTGATAAATACCATTGGAGAACCGATAGACGGCAAGGGTAGGATTGAAGGAGAGTTATATGAAATGCCTCTTGAAAGGAAAGCACCGGGGGTTATATACCGTCAACCTGTTGAAGAACCTTTGCAGACAGGATTGAAAGCTGTGGACTCTATGATTCCGATAGGAAGAGGTCAAAGAGAGTTAATAATCGGAGACAGACAAACAGGAAAGACGGCAATCGCCATTGATACGATTTTGAACCAAAAAGAGTTCTACGATAACGGTAATCCTGTATATTGTATATATGTAGCCTGCGGACAGAAAGGCTCCACGGTGGCAAATATCGTCAGAACGTTGGAAGAAAAAGGAGCGATGAATTATACGGTCGTTCTTGCTGCAACTGCATCGGATTCTGCTGCCATGCAGTTCTATGCACCTTTTGCGGGAGCTGCAATAGGGGAGTATTTCAGAGATACCGGACGTGCAGCCTTGGTTGTATATGACGATTTAAGTAAGCAGGCTGTTGCTTATCGTGAAGTATCCTTGTTGCTTCGTCGTCCGCCGGGACGTGAGGCTTATCCGGGAGATGTCTTCTATCTGCATTCAAGACTTTTGGAAAGAGCGGGAAAGATAATTGGTGAGGATAATGTGGCAAAGAACATGAACGATTTGCCGGAGTGCTTGAAACCTATTGTGAAGGGTGGCGGCTCTCTTACTGCGTTACCTATAATAGAAACACAGGCAGGAGACGTTTCAGCATATATTCCGACAAACGTTATATCGATTACGGACGGACAAATTTTTTTGGAGACGAATTTGTTCAATGCAGGTATAAGACCTGCGATAAATGTAGGTATTTCTGTCTCTCGTGTGGGCGGAAAGGCTCAAATCAAGTCCATGAAGAAAGTTGCCGGAACATTGAAACTTGACCAAGCTCAATACAGAGAGCTGGAAGCATTCTCCAAATTCGGTTCCGATTTGGACTCTGCAACCAAGTTCGTATTGGAAAAAGGAAAGAGGAATGTCGAGATTTTGAAACAACCGCAATATACACCGATGAAAGTAGAACATCAAGTTGCAATCATCGCATGCGGAACAAAAGGTTGGTTGCAGGATATACCTGTCGATAAAGTCAGAAATTTCGAAGACGAATTCCTTTTCCATTTGGAGAATAAGGAAAAGGCTTTGTTGAATGATTTGAAAGCGGGTAAGATGGACGACGAAATTCTTTCCAAATTGGAAAGTGTTGCGAAAGACATAAGCAGAAAATATAAGGCATAAACCATGGCAAACTTAAAAGAAATCAGAACAAGGATAGCTTCTGTCGGTTCCACTCAGCAGATAACGAGTGCCATGAAGATGGTTTCGGCATCAAAGTTGAGAAAATCCCAAAACGCCATTATGAAGTTGCGTCCGTACTCTGCAAAGATGACGGAAATAATGCAGAATCTTTGTGATAGTGAAATAGAAGACATGCCGCTTGCAAGGAAAGATAAAACGGAGAGTGTTCTTTTGCTTGTCCTTACATCAAATAAAGGCTTGTGTTCAAGTTTCAATGCCAACATCATAAAAGCAGCTATGCAGAGGGTTGCTTATTATCGCCAACTTGACAAATACATAAAAGTAGATGTCAAGAGTTTTGGCAAGAGGGGTTCTGATTTTCTGAAAAAACAAAGCGAGTTTAACTACATAGGAGAGGAAGATAATATATGGGACGGACTTACTTTTGATAGAGTAAGTCCCGTTGCCGACTTCCTTATGCAGTCTTTTATAGACAAAAAATATGACAGGGTCGAAATAGTTTACAATCAGTTCAAGAATGCAAGTACGCAGATTCTTCAATGCGAAACTTTCCTTCCGATAGAACTGAATACGGTATCGGCAAATGCAGGTAGCGAGCATAAAAACGACTATATCTTCGAACCTTCCAAAGAAGAAATAATCTCCAACGTTATACCTCAATCACTGAAAATGCAATTGTTCAAATGCTTTTTGGACTCCTTTGCTTCCGAACATGGAGCAAGAATGACCTCAATGCACAAAGCAACGGACAATGCCGGTAATTTGTTGAAAGAATTAAAACTGACATACAATAAAGCAAGGCAGGCTGCCATCACTAACGAAATTATCGAGATATGTAGCGGGGCGGAAGCCTTAAACGGATAAAACTATGCGTTACAAAATAGACTTCCTTGTAATAGGCTCCGGCATAGCAGGATTAAGCTACGCCTTAAAGGTGGCGGATTATGGTAAAGTTTGTATTTTGACAAAAGCCGATGCGTCTGAAAGTTCGACAAAATATGCCCAAGGAGGGATAGCAGCCGTCATGTACGGTCCTGATTCCTATGAAAAGCACATCAAGGATACCCTGATAGCAGGAGCAGGGCTTTGCGACGAAGAAAGCGTACGCTTGACTATTACCGAGTCTACCGACAGAATAAAAGAATTGATAGAATGGGGAACTCACTTCGACAAGAAGCAGACAGGAATGTATGACCTTGCCAAGGAAGGCGGACATTCCGAGTTCAGAATACTCCATCATCAGGATAACACAGGGTTTGAGATAGAACGAGCCCTGCTTGAAAAAGCAAGACAACACCCGAACATAGAGTTAAAAGAAAATCAATACACCGTTGATTTGATAACCCAGCATCATTTGGGAGAAGAGGTAAACCGCAGACGAAAAGACATAAAATGTTTCGGAGCGTATATCCTCAATAAAGACACCGGCAGCATAGATACTTATCTCGCAAAAGTAACCATGCTTTGTACAGGAAGTAACGGTAATGTTTATTCAACCACTACAAGCCCCATCATTGCCACCGGAGACGGGCAGGCAATGGTACATAGGGCGAAGGGTAAGTTAAAGCACATGGAGTTTGTACAATTCCACCCGACTTCCTTGTATAATCCGAGAGAAAAACCCTCATTTCTTATCACAGAAGCAATGAGAGGAGCAGGAGGAATACTCAAAACCCTTGACGGAGAAAGTTTCATGGAAAAATATGACGAGCGAGGCTCCTTGGCTCCACGAGACATTGTAGCCCGTGCCGTCAACAATGAGATGACAAGACGAGGTGATGACCATGAATACCTTGATTGTAGAGGCGTAAGCAAGGACGAAATCATGCGACACTTCCCTAACATATACGCCAAATGTTTGGAAATAGGAATAAACATAACAAGAGAAATGATACCGATAGTCCCTGCAGCCCACTATTGTTGCGGAGGTATCGAAGTAGATAATTATGCAAGGACAAGCATATCCGGACTTTATGCCTCCGGCGAGTGTGCCTGCACCGGTCTGCATGGAGCAAACAGATTAGCCTCAAATTCTCTTTTGGAAAGCCTTGTTTACTCCCATAGAGCATACCTTGACTCCGTAAAGAATATAGCAACAACAGATTTCTGTGATGCGATACCGGATTGGAATGCCGAAGGTATGGTATTGAACGAAGAAATAAGCCTTATAACCCAATCCGTGAAAGAAGTTCAGCAGATAATGACCAACTATGTAGGAATAGTTCGTAGTAATCTCAGACTGCATAAAGCTTTCGTCAGAATGGGACTTATATACAAAGAAACGGAAGAACTATATCAACGAAGCGTTCTTACGCCAAAGTTATGCGAACTTAGAAATCTTATCGCCAACAGTTACCTTATTATCAAAATGGCAAGCGAACGTAAAGAAAGCGTAGGTCTTCACTACAATACAGACTACCCTGCCAAGAATAATCTTTCGGATTAGTAAAATAATGCCGAAATCTAAGAAATCATGGAAAAGTCGCTAACCTTGTGCTTTTCCATGAAATATTTTCGTAGGACAGCATTTTGAGGAGACTCCAAGCATGGGTCTGTCTCTATAATTTCCTGAGCTGTTTGACGGCTTTGTTGCATTAACCCTTCGTCTTTCACAATATCCGCAAGTTTCAAATCCAATACCCCGCTTTGTTGTGTACCTGCCATATCTCCGGGACCTCGCAACTGTAAATCAGCCAATGAAATCTTGAAACCATCATTCGTTGCACACATAGTATCAATCCTGAACTTTGCTTCCGAAGATAATTGATCCTTTGTCCTCAAAATACAATAACTCTGTTCTGCCCCTCTGCCGACACGTCCTCTCAACTGATGTAGTTGAGCCAAACCAAACCTTTCCGCATTCTCTATAACCATAACCGTAGCATTGGGAACATCTACACCCACCTCAATTACAGTAGTTGCAACCATTATATTGCTGATACCTTTCTTGAATCGCACCATCTCATACTCTTTGTCCTCCGCTTTCATCTGCCCATGTACAATGCTGATTTGATATTTTGGCAACGGAAACTCTCTGACTATACTCTCATAACCGTCCATCAAATCTTTCAAATCAGACTTCGCACTCTCTTTAATCAAAGGATAAACCACATACACCTGTCTTCCCAAAGCAATTTCCCTGTGCATGAAACGAAACAACTTCAAAATATCCCTGTCATAAAGATGGGTAGTCTGAACAGCTTTTCTGCCTGCCGGTAGCTCGTCAATCACCGAATATTCCAAATCTCCGTACAAAGTCATAGCCAATGTCCTGCAAATAGGCGTTGCCGTCATTACGAGAATGTGTGGAGCAATAGTATTCTTTGCCCACATCTTTGCCCTCTGTTCCACCCCAAATCTATGCTGTTCATCAATAACCACAAGTCCGAGGTTTGCAAACACCACACTATCCTCCAACACCGCATGAGTACCCACAAGAATATTTGTCTTTCCTGTCTTCAAGTTCTCTGAAATAATATTGCGTTCTCTCTTTTTGGAACTGCCGGTCAGTAAAGCCACCCTCACATCCATATTCCCAAGCATATTGACAATACTGTTGAAATGTTGCATAGCAAGAATTTCAGTAGGGACAATCAAAGTTGCCTGAAATCCATTATCCAAAGCAATCAACATGCACATCAAAGCAACCAAGGTCTTCCCGCTACCCACATCACCCTGCAAAAGTCTGTTCATCTGAGCCCCCGTCCGCATATTATTTCTTATTTCCTTAATAACCCTCTTTTGAGCCTCAGTAAGTTTGAAAGGCAGATGATTGTAAAAGAAATCATTGAACCTTTCTCCCACAGTCGAAAAAACAAAACCTACACTTCTGCTGTTTCGATTCGACCTCTTCACCAAATGTTCCAACTGCATAAAGAATAACTCTTCGAACTTCAAACGAAACTTTGCCCTTGCCAACAACTCCTCACTTTTCGGAACATGAATATTCAATAAAGCCTCTTTTCGAGAAATAAGGTGATAAGCACTTATCAAATAATCCGGAAGTGTCTCCTCTATCTTATCGGCATATTCCGCAACAACAATGCGAATGATTTTTGAAAGCTGTTTGGAAGCAAGAAAAGCATTTTTCATTCTTTCACTCGTATTATACATCGGCATGAACTTCTCACTCGTATAATCCTTATTGCGGTCGAAAACTTCAAACTCAGGGTGAGCAAAATTGAAAATACCATTGAAATAGTTCGGTTTCCCGAATATCACATAAATCCCGCCCGCAGTCAAACTCTCATTCACCCACTTCAAAGCTCTGAAAAATACCAATTCCGTCATTCCCGTTTCATCAGCCACCTTCACAACCAAACGCTGAGACTTTCCTTTTCCTGCCAACTCTTTTCCCACTACCTTTGCAATAAACTGAATATAAACATCAGCCGAACGTATCTCCGAAATCTTTGCGAACCGACTCTTATCCACGTAACGATAAGGATAATAAGTCAGCAAATCCCCAAGCGTAAAAATCCCAAGCTCCTTATTCAGAATACCTGCCCTTTTATCGCCAACCCCTTTTACAAATTCTATTTTTCTATCGGACAAAGTTCCCATATCTCTCTCGAAAAGAATTACACCGCAAAGATACGAATAAAAAGGAAGAAAGAATATAGCATGTCTCGTACAAACAAGCCTGTTCCTGAAAGGCTTTTATTGAATGGCTCTGTAATTTGGGAAACATTGGATTAAACCGGAATTAGTGGAGTTGTGGATAGCAATAAGGAACAGACAAGAAAAAAGCCTCGGAGGTTCACACCTGCGAGGCCGGCATAATTTATCAATATTTAGATTATGAAAAAATCTATCG
>URCX01000092.1 GCA_900546465.1 uncultured Bacteroidota bacterium
TTTGTATTAAAATTTTATCGTCTGCGCCTAAATATTTATTGAGTTTAGCTAATCTTTTCTTGTCATTAATATTTTTTATAGAAGCTATTATAGATTGAATATTTTCTACGCTCTTTTTAATGCTTTCCGTTTGAATATTTACGCTGTTAGAATTTTCAGTCATAATTTTTTCGACATTATTCATATCGTTAATCAAATCATTCGGGCCGATACCAAGAGCAGCCACTCCGATAGAGGGATCAACATAATACCTCGTATCCGAAGTGCGAATGGCAGTCTTACTCCTCAAATTTGGATTCCACGCCGGCATATCCTCTATTACGAATATTTCCCTTAAAGCAGAAAGGTATGCACCAATAGTTCCATCACTGATATTTTCAGGTTCGTTCGTTGATATATCTGCACGAATTGTAGCAATACTTGCCTGAGTACCCTGATGTCTTGCATAAGAACGCATAATTCTTTTCGTTCTCTCGGAATCTCTTTTCACATTATCAACCCGTGATATATCGCTGTTTATAATTGCTTTATAATATTCGCTTGCTTGTAGCAAAGCTGCTTGCTCCGATTTCTTATGTAAAGTTCTCGGCCATCCGCCACGACAAATCAAAAATGCTAAAAAAGATAAATTCAAACTATTCGAAGCACCTATCTTTTCGGGAGAGGAAAACAAATCGGACAAACTAATTTCACCTGTAGACTCGCCAGATTCCCATAAACTCATCGGCCTCATTGTAATTCGCCCGTATCGTCCCGTACCTGTGTGATGTATATCCTTATCATCAACAGGTACAGCCGAACCTGTAAGTATGAATTGTCCATCTTCATCTCTATGATCAACTTCAAACCTGATAGCATCCCAAAATTGAGGAATTTCCTGCCATTCATCAATCAAACGAGGCGTCTGCCCTGCAAGCAAAAACCTTATATCGGTTTGTGCCATCTGTTTATATTGTTCCATCTTATTAGGATCATTGATATAGAGTATGCTTCCTGCCTGTTGTTCAGCAGTAGTAGTTTTTCCGCAAGCCTTAGACCCTTCTATCAAAACAGCACCCATTGCTTCCAACTTATCTCTTAATAATTGATCCGCTATCCGCTCCTTATATTCCATAGGATTTTGAATTTTCTGCAAAGATAGTTCATTTCTTTGAATTACAAAACAATCTCGCAAAATATTGGGCAATTTGGCGGGATTTTGTTGGGCAATTTGGCGGAGTTTCGTTGGGCAATTTGGCGGAGAAATTATCGATAATTTGTCTCTTGGAAATCTCTCACGAAAGCAAGCCCGATTTAGCAAATTTCTTTCGGCGGTTTATGGGGTGTCGAAGGGGTGAAAAAGATGGTGTTGCTTCTTTTCGTTTTGTCTTGTCTCGCTAAGTTTATTCATGTTCATGCAACTTTACTCGGAGATTTGGAAGCAGAGAAATATGCTTGTAATTTTGCTCTCGGAAACAGAAAAAGATGTTGCAACGCTTGGAAGTTCCAAATTAAAGTTTTTGTTTAATTCAAAATTTATTGTACTATGGCTATCAAGTATGTAAAAGTCAAAAGAACCATTACGGTGGGCAAAAATCCGGGCGACAAATACCTTGCCCGTTTATTCAGAGGTCAGGACGTGCGTATTGACCAAATTGCAAGCGATATTGCGGGTTCGACTACTGTTTCGTATCCCGATGTGTTGGCTTGCCTGAAAGCGATGGAAATTCATGTCTCCAAGTATGTGCTTGCGGGGCAGGCGGTGAAGTTCGGCTTGTTGGGTTCCTTCATTCCGGCTATTTCCGCAAAAGCAGTGGACACTCCGGAGGCGGTAACCTTGGATACCATTCGTTACACCCGTTGTCGCTTCTATCCTTCTGCCATCTTCATGCAGTCTCTGGCAAAAAGCAAGTACGAACTTGCCGATTTGGAGATCAAAGGTCTGCATCAATAGATTGCCCGAGGGTTCTTCTTACTGCGGGAGGCATCAAGCCTCCCGCTTTTTTATGTCTGCTCCTCACTTTCCTCTTCCTCAGGTGTTGTTTCCTGCTCTTCCTTCTTGCCGAATTTGGCAATGGCTTGCAGGTATTGTTTTCCGTATTGCTGCATTCTGCGGTATTCTTCTTCAATAGTTGCTTTACACTCTTCTATGCGTCTTTCGCTCTCACTTCTTCGCTCTTCCCATTCCTGTTTGAGGTAGTCCGTATTCATCTGCGGCACAAACATCACCTTGTTATGCCTGTCAAATATATTCACGCAAAGACGGTAAATATTCGTCCGTTCTTCGTTCTCGCTCTGCTTGCAAAAGCCTTTCATTGTCGAGGGTACATTGGAGGGCTTTATACTTGTGCCGAAAATATTATTGAAGTTCCCTGTCGTCATTTGCAGAATATAGCTCAGCCGTCCCAACTCGGCATTGTTCAAAACGACTTTTCCGTTCTCCTCATTCGGCTTGTTCTTCTGCATTCCCATACATCGCCTGCCTGTCTGCAAAACTTTCTGCCATGCAGAAGGAGGATATTTCACGTAGAAGTACCTGTCGAATACTTCCCGCGTCAAATCCTGCACGAGACCGGTGTCCCATTCCATCATTTGCACATCTTGCTCCCTTCCTAAGTCCTCCATGCTTTTGCAAAGCCTTTATCTTATTATAAATTCTATCGTTTTTTCTACCTGCAAACAATTAACCGACAATACGAAAAGCATTCCCCAGGCCCTGTTTCGCCTATTATTTTTCTATACTTTGCCCGACAATGCTTACATGAACGGATTGCAAATTTAATAACAATATTCCTGCTTCGGAAATCCCAAGCGAAAAAAATCCTGCTTTCCGATAAAAAATTCTCTCCGAAGAGCTATGGCAAGGCTTCTCCCTTTCCCGAAAAAGCATTTGGAAAACAGAGCATTAAGCCCCTATCTTTGCAAAATCGAAACTCAAAACGAGACAATGACGACTTTGAATTTCGATTTTATTTTAACGAAAAGATTAACAATAATGGCTATCACGGATACCTCAAATCTCATACAAATCACCAATATGCGGGAATTGTTGGAAAACCCCATAGAGAAACAACCCGTATTGATCGAACCTCTCTTTCCTCAATGCGGCATAGGAGCAATCATCGGCAGCAGCGACTGCGGCAAAAGCACTCTGTTGCGACAACTCGCCGCCTGTGTGGCAAGCAATCGGGATTTCCTCCATTGGAAAAGCTTTCCCGTTCGCAAGCAAGTACTTTACATCTCCACCGAGGACGACAAAAGTGCCATGAGCGAGCTGCTCAAACGACAGAACAAGGCATGGCAGCTGAGCAGTGAGGAAGCCGAAAGGGTGAGATTTATCTTCTCCTGTGATTGCATAGCCGAAAAAGTGGAAGCATGCCTTACCGAAATCCCTGTCGATTTGGTCATCATAGACACCTTCGGCGACATCTGCAAGGAGGACGTCTCCCAAAGCAATAATATCCGCAATCTCCTCAACCTCTTTGCCGACATCTCCCGCCGACACAACTGCTTCATCTTGTTTGCCCACCATATCCGCAAAACAGGAGAGAACACAGCACCCTCCAAACTCAACGCCCTCGGCTCACAAGCCTTTGAAGCCAAAATGCGGGTACTTATCGAACTGAGACGCAACAAGAGAAACAAAGACCTTCTGCACCTCTGCATCGTCAAAGGCAACTACCTCCCCAACGACTACAAACAACAATCCTTCGACCTGCAAATCGACTCTGATATGAACTTCATCTACACCGGCAAACGAACGGAATTATATGATCTCAACTCTTATTCCCCTGTGATAAACACCTCCAACGAAGAGCAACTCGCACTAATGCAACAGAAAAAGAAAGATAAAGAAACCATTATAGAACTCTACAAACAAGGCAAAAGCATACGTGAAATATCAGAACTTGTTCCCCAAAGCAAATCCACCGTGCAACGAATCATCAAAAACGAAAATGAAGCATAAATCCCCCCTACTGTCCCGTCCCATGTCCCACCCATATATGAGATATGGGTGGGACATGGGACGGGACAAGGGGATATGCGGGACACAGAAAAATAAATCAAATAAGAAACATAAAAAATCGCATCATCATGAAAGATCTGAACGAAATGAAACGCCGAAGCATTGAAGCAGAACGGGAAGAGAAAGAACTCTTCCGCCGTTTGAACATAAGCGATGAGGACTTTCCATGCTTCTTCACCGAAGAGGTATTGGAGATGTTGGCTATCTCGCAAGCCACCCTCTACCGCATACGTCGCCACCTGAACGCCAAATGTCCCGAGCATGCGTCCCACAAGCCCGGACAAGGGACAAGAGCATGGAAGAACCGTTATTCCGCACGAGAAATCAGAGAGATAAAAGCCTACATAAAGGAGAAAAACACCTATGGTTCATTCTTTGGAAATCACAGGGAGGAGGAGTGAAAAAGAAAAGGGGAGGAATATCTTGTCTTGTGTCCTATTAAAATGTTTTTATCCCTCCCCCGAATGCTAAAACTAATTTCCCCCATCTCATGATAAGGACTGCAAAGTTAGCAATTTCCTATAAATTCAACAGCATGGCAACAAAAAAAATTTCAAACACGAATTACCGTTACCGCTACTCTTTGGACAGGAGCAGCCGCAAATTCCTCTGTCCGCAATGCGGAAAAAGGAGCTTCGTAAGATATTGGGACAATATGCTCGGGACATACCTTGCGGACGAGAGAGCCGGCAAATGCGACAGAAGCATAAAATGTGCCTACCATCTGCCGCCGAGAGCCTTGGGATACGCCAACGGCAGCCTGCCGACGGAACATCTGCCTCATCTGCAAAGCAATCCCGACCCGCAAGCTCCGCACAGCTTGGAGATAGACACCGCAGTCTTTTACCGTCATCACAAAGAAAGCCTCTTCTATCAATTCCTTCTCAGCCTTCCCATCGAAAGAGAACGCATAGAAGAAATCTGCCGCCTCTACGAACTCGGCAGCACACGCCTCAAAGAAGTCATCTATTGGCAAAAAGACCTTCAAGGCAGGATAAGAACGGGAAAGATAATGCAATACGACCCTTTCAGCGGCAAAAGAGACAAAAGCCGTCCTCCGCAATGGGTACACAAGAAAATCCCCACCCCTGCCACATGGACACTGCGGCAATGCCTCTTCGGCTTACAGCTGCTCAAAGAGGACAAAGAACGGAAAGTCGCCATAGTGGAAAGCGAGAAGACCGCAATACTTCTCAGTCTCTTCGACCGCAGCCGGCTGTGGACAGCCTGCGGAGGGAAGATGAACCTGAGAGAAGAGATGATTGCCGAGATAGAGCGAAACGAGATAGAACTCTATCCCGACCTTGACGCCATTGCCTGCTGGCAGAGCCGACTGCCCCTGCTGCAACAACACAGCGGCAAAACACTCCGCCTTGTCCCATGGTGGGACAGCACCGCAAGCCCGAACCGACACCACACAACCCTCTCTCCCACCGCCGACCCTGCCGACCTGCTCTTGCAAAGGCTGAAAGGAAGGGCATGGAAAACAGGAATGGAAAAGAAGACAGAATGAAGAATTTATCGTATATTTGCACTTGCTCGTTGATTTATGATGTCGGCGGACAAAGAAGAAATTCTCTGCCGCCTCGGGTAAGTTCGAGCGAGGAAAGATATGGTAGAGTTTGAAGATTTTTGATGATTGTATGACTGATAAAGATGTTGAAATTTTAGAGAATAAACTTTGGCATTCGGCTGATATGCTTCGCAGCGGAGCTCACTTGGCTGCCAACAAATACGGTCAACCCATTTTAGGTCTCATCTTCCTGCGTTATGCCGATGTGCTTTTCAAACAGCATAAGGCTGAAATCGATGCCGAGTATGCCAAGCATAAAGGTACCCGCATGGAGAGGGAATACAAGGAGGTGGCAGTGGAGAGATGTGGTTTTTTCCTTCCGGAATGTGCTTACTTCGATTATGTCAACGATGCTCCCGACGATGCCGGCAAGGCTTTGTTGGTCAAGCGTGCCATGGAGGCGATTGAACAGGAGAACCCTCGCATGCTCGGGGTGCTGCCCAAGGAGGTGTACGGTCAGTTGGTTCCGGAGGAAGAGCCGGAGCTGTTGAGCCGCATCGTGCGTGTGTTCAAGGATATTCCCGAGGACATCGGCATCGATATCTTCGGTCGGATTTACGAATACTTCCTCGGCAACTTTGCCTTGGCGGAAGGTCAGGGCGGAGGTGCTTTCTATACTCCGGCAAGCGTGGTGCAATACATGGTGGAGGTGCTTCGTCCCGTTACGGGCGATAAGAAGTTCTTGGACCCTGCCTGCGGCTCGGGCGGTATGTTTGTGCAGGCTGCTCGTTATATGCACCGTCATAATGCCACCAACCAAGACATGATGCGTTTCCGTTGCTATGGTGTGGAGAAGGAACCCGATACGGTGAAGTTGGCGAAGATGAACCTCTTGCTCAATAATGTGCGTGGTGAGATTACGGAGGCGAACTCTTTTTATAGCGACCCGTACAATGCTTTCGGCAATTTCGATTATGTGATGGCAAATCCGCCTTTCAATGTAGATGAGGTGGTGTTCGAGAAGGTGGCAGATGATGTCCGCTTCAATACCTACGGCGTACCTCGCAACAAGACGAAATCGAGCAAGAAGACTTCCGACAAGAAAGAGACGGTACCTAATGCCAACTATCTGTGGATTGCTTACTTTGCCACGGCTCTCAATGAGAGCGGCAAGGCAGCCCTCGTCATGGCTAATTCGGCAAGCGATGCGGGCGGCAGCGAGTTGGAAATCCGCAAGAAGATGATACAGGACGGCATCATCAGCCAGATGGTTACCTTGCCAAGCAATATGTTCTCTACCGTAACGCTTCCTGCCACCCTTTGGTTCTTCAACAAGCAGCGTTCCCACAAGGACGAAATCCTCTTCATCGATGCTCGCAACATCTTTACGCAAGTGGATAGGGCTCACCGCAAGTTCAGCGATGAACAAATCAAAAACCTTGGTATCATCACTCGTCTTTATGAGGGTGATGGCGAGGCTTTTTGGCAATTAGTCGATGAGTATAAGGCAGAGGGTAAGCAGGCGGAGGCGGATTGGTTGCTCGAACGATGGCCCGAAGGGAAATATCGTGATGTCATCGGGCTTTGCAAGGTGGCGAAGATAGATGGCGAAGACGGCATTGAGGATAACGATTGGAGCCTTAATGCAGGTCGCTATGTAGGTGTTGTCATCGAGGACGACGGCATGACTGAGGCTGAGTTCAAAGAGACTATGCTGGGCTTGAATGCGGAGTTTGAAGCTTTGAATGAGGAAGCGAAGAAGCTAGAAGCGCAGATATCGTTGAACCTGAGAGGTTTGTTTACAAATGAGTGATTTTACTTCTCCTTGGCAGGGGTATGATTTTTCAGGGTTGAGTGCGGCTCTTTCTCGAATACAAGAGATTACCCGACCTGCACTGGAGGCATTGCAGAATATTCAATCCACACTGCAACCTATTGTTGAGGCGCTTGAACAGTATAAGCCAAAAGTAGCAGAGATTGGACAAGCTCTTTTGCAAGCCTCCCGTCGTTTTTCTGCGATTAGAAAAATGGGAGATGCGCAGTTTGTCTTTTGGGACTATATGACTGAGGAATATGTCGATGCAATTGTAGATTCAGAAAACATCAACAAAACACTTCGAGAACAAATGATCCGGGAGAGGTTTTCCAAGGTATATAGAACTATTGACAAGACCCTTTCTTCCGCAGTAATGCATAAGCATAAGCGACTCTATTCTCAATCTGTAAAAGCATTTCGTAGTGGGGACAGTGATCTGGCTGTTACGGGTTTCACTTCTGTTTTTGACGGTTTACTGGCTGATACTTCCGGGAATCCCACATCAAGGCTTGGGCCGCGCATAAACGCAATTAAGCAGAAACTCGATAATGACGAGCTTCTCAATCATGATGAATATGCCACGATAACGCTGGCTATGACATTAGAGAAAACATTGGATTCTTTTTCTGCACCTTCTGACTTCAAAGGGAAAGAACCAAAGGGTCTTAATCGTCATTGGATTGCACACGGTCGTTCTACACGGAAGAAAACGAAGTTAGATTGCGTCAAAATGATAAACCTTATTTATGGCTTGCTGTTGATAGGAGATCTTGAATCTACGGCATCGTCAAATTCTTCTTGTGAAAATGGTGTGTGAATATGGTAG